>SYID01000244.1 GCA_005798925.1 Verrucomicrobiota bacterium | reverse complement strand
TAAGGTCATCGGCGTGCTCGGTATCGGTAAGATGCAGACCTACGACTTCAACGTCCACGAGATCGCGGATCTGAACAAGGTGGCGGAGCTGATTTCAGCGAAGATATAAACGGAGTAGATGACAGATGGAGGATGACAGATGGCAAAATGCGGATGGCAGATGACCGATGACAGATGACAGAAGATGCGGAAATAGAACCGTTATCCGATGTGATCGCCTAAGTGATTAGCCTGAAGATTCTGTCCTCCGTCATCTGTCCTCTGTCATCGACTCTTCACGAGCCCGCTAGCGCCCGTCCCGTCGGCGACCCCTTCTGCTTGAGCAGGCCTTCGGGCAGGCCGGCGTAAACGAGCTTGCCGCCTTTCTCGCCACCTTCGGGGCCGAGTTCCATCACCCAGTCCGCGGCGAGGATCACGTCGGCGTGGTGTTCGATCACGATGAGCGTCGCGCCCGCGTCACGGAGACGTCCGAGCAGGGCGAGTAGCTTGGCGATGTCATCCCAGTGCAGGCCGGTAGTGGGTTCATCGAGGACGTAGAGGCGGCCGGAGTGGTCACGGCGCGCGAGCTCGGACGCGAGCTTGAGACGCTGGGCTTCGCCGCCGGAGAGGGTGTTCGCAGCCTGGCCGAGCTTGAGGTACCCTAGGCCGACCTCGGCGAGGGTGCGGAGTTTCTCGGCGAGCTTGGGCTGCGCGCGGAAGATCTCGGCGGCTTCGTTGACCGAGAGGCCGAGCGCGTCGGCGATG
The DNA here is from genome assembly GCA_005798925.1 of Verrucomicrobiota bacterium. Lineage (GTDB taxonomy): Bacteria > Verrucomicrobiota > Verrucomicrobiia > Opitutales > UBA953 > UBA953. Next base: position 9,050 of record SYID01000244.1, on the reverse strand, counting down.
CTGAGTCCCTTGAAGCGGACCTCGAGGGTCTCGCGGTTGAAACGTCGGCCGGCGCAGCTGGGGCAGTCGACGAACGTCTCGCCGAGGAACTGCATGTCGAGCGCGACGGAGCCTTCGCCGGAGCAGGTCTCGCAGCGGCCGCCGCGCACGTTGAAGCTGCAGCGGCCGGGGCCGTAGCCGCGGGCCTTGGCGAGCGGGAGCGCGGCCCAGAGGTCGCGCATGAGGTCCATGATGCCGGTGAAGGTCGCCGGATTCGAACGTGGGGTGCGGCCGATGGGCTCCTGGTCCACGGCGGTGAACGCGGTGATCTGTTCGAGGCCTTCGAGGCCGGTGTGGCGGCCGGGCACGACCTTGGCGCCGTTGATCTTGCGCGCGGCCGCGGCGGACAGGATGTCGATGGCGAGCGTGCTCTTGCCTGAACCGGAGACGCCGCAGACGACGGTGAGGGCGCCGATGGGGAAAGAGGCGGTGACGTCCTTGAGGTTGTTCTCGGTCGCGCCTTTGACGGTGATCGCGGCCTTGCCGATGGCCTTGCGCTTCACGATGCCCTCCAGCGTGGCGCGTCCGGAAAGGTAGGCCCCCGTACGCGAGGTCGCATGGGCTCCGCACGCCTTGGGCGTGCCCGCGAAGACGATGCGGCCGCCGTCGATGCCGGCCCCGGGGCCCATCTCGATGAGGTGGTCCGCGGCCAGCATCATGTCGCGGTCGTGTTCGACGACGAGGACGGTGTTGCCGAGGTCGCGCCGGCCGCGGATCGAACCGATGAGGCGGTGGTGGTCGCTCGGGTGCAGGCCGATGCTGGGTTCGTCGAGGACGTAGGTCACGCCGACGAGCCCGAGGCCGAGCTGGGTGGCCAGGCGGACGCGCTGGGCTTCGCCGCCGGAGAGCGAACTGCACTCGCGGTCGAGGGTGAGGTAGTTGAGGCCGGCGTCGTGGAGGAACGCGAGGCGCTGCTCGAGTCCGCGACGGGCTTCTTCGGCAGGCATGACGCCGGGATGCGTGGCGAGCTGCTTCGTGAATTCGAGCGAGGCGGGGATCGTCATCGCGAGGAACTCGGCCATCGTCTTGCCGTTGAGGCGCAAGGAGAGGGCGGTGGGGGAGAGGCGGCGGCCTTGGCAGCCGGCGCAGATGGAACCAGCCTGGAACTGCAGCAGGCGCTGACGCAGCGATTCGCCGGTGGTGGTGCGGTAGGCGTGTTCGAGTTCGGTGAACATGCCCGTCCAGATGGTCTCGACGGGCTTACGGCCCTTGGGCGGAGGCAGCAGGAACTTGCGCTTCGGGTCGCCGTGGAGCAGCAGGTCGCGGACTGGCTTGGGGAGGTCGCGCCACGGGGTCTTGAGGTCGAACGGGACCTGCTCGGCGAGCGCGCGGGTGATCGCGTTGCGGCGGATGAGCGTCTTGCGCGTGGCGCATTTCCAAGGCTTCACGACGCCGTCGTGGATCGACAGGGACTCGTCGCGGATGGAGAGGCTTTCCTGGAAGCGCATCTGCCGGCCGAGGCCGCCGCAATCAGGGCAGGCGCCTTCGGGGTGGTTATGCGAGAGGGCGCGCGGGCTGATGGGCTCGTAAGTCTCGCCGCAGTGCTCGCAGGCGAGGTGGAGCGAGAGCACGTGCTCTTCCCAGCGACCGTCTTGCTCGGCGAGCACGCTCGCGCGATGGCGGCCCTCGCGGAAGGCCAGTTCGAGCGAGTCGGCGAGGCGGCTGCGCTGGTCGGGGCCCGCGACGATGCGGTCGACCACGACATCGAGCTGCTTGGCTTCGCGGCCGGACAGCAGGCCGGCGGCTTCTTCCAAGGTGGCGACGACGCCGTCGACGCGGACGCGCGAGAAGCCGCGGCGACCGAGGTCGGCGGAGGCCTCGAGGAGGACCGAGGGTTTGTCCTTGGCGACCGGGGCGACGACCATCAGGCGCGTGCCGTCCGGGATGGCTTCAAGGGCGCGAAGGTTGTCGTCGAGCGAACGGCGGCGGACCGGATGGCCGTCCTGGAGGCAGCGGCGGTCGCCAGCGATGATCCAGAGGGGGCGGGCGTGGTCGGCGATCTCGGTCAGGGTGGCGACCGTCGAGCGGGGGTTGGTGTTGCCCCCGGTCCGCTGGGCGATGGCGATGACCGGGGAGAGGCCGCGGATGAAGTCCACGTCAGGCCGGGGGGCGGCATCCAGCATCCCGCGGGCCTTCGCGGAGAGGGATTCAAGGTATTGGCGGCTGCCCTCGGCGTGAAGGGTGTCGAAGGCCAGGGAGGATTTACCCGAGCCGCTGACCCCCGTGATGACGGTCAGCTGACCACGTGGGATCGTCACTTCCACGTCCTTGAGGTTGTGGGTGCGGGCTCCTTTGATGTGGATGGGCGGGTTCAGGACAGCGGACGATACTCCGTCCGCCCGCCGGGAGAAGACGGAAGTGGCTGGTCCGTTAATAACTCGTCCCTGAATCCGCTTTTCCCTTTTTCGGCCGCCTGCCAGCGTGAGGGGTATGCCACGCCTTTTGCTCGTCCTCCTGGTCCTGTTCACCGCCCGCGCTTCGGCCGACAAGCTCGAACCGCGCGTCCTCTTCCTCGGCGACAGCATCACGTATGGCGGCAACTGGACGGTCTACGTCGAGTCGGCGATCCGCGCGCAGAAGGGCATGGCTCGCGCGACGATCGTGAACATGGGCCTCTCGAGCGAGACGACCTCCGGCTTGTCCGAGCCTGGCCATGCCGGCGGCGCGTTCCCTCGTCCGGATCTGCATGAACGTCTCGGTCGCGTGCTCGCCGAATTCAAGCCGACGCTCGTCGTCGCCTGCTACGGCATCAACGACGGCATCTACCAGCCGCTCGACGGCACGCGCCAGCTTGCCTTCCAGGAAGGCGTCATCAGGCTCCGCCTCGCCTGCATCCGCGCCGGCGCGCAGATCGTCATGGTCACGCCGCCGCTGTATGCGCCGGACAACCGCGCGAAGGACGTGATCAACTACGACGGCGTGATGGAAACTTACGGAGCGTGGCTCGTCGCGCAGCGCACCGCGGGCTGGCAGGTCATCGACATCCATCATCTGCTGCATCAGGCCGTCGCCGCGGCGAAGAAGGCCGATCCGACTTTCATCTATGCCAAAGATAATCTCCATCCCGGTGAGCAAGGGCATCTCTTCATGGCGCAGGCCGTCTGGCAGTCGCTCGCTCCGATGATGAAGTGGAAAGCCGACGTGGCCTTCGCCGAAGGGGAGAAGCTGAAGCTCCTTCGCGAGAGCTCCGCCACGCTCCGGGACGCCTGGCTCATGAAGACCGGACACAAGCGTCCGGGGGTCAAAGGGGGGCTCCCGGTGGCCGAGGCGGAGGCACGGTCGGCCCAGATTCTGAAGGAATATCTCAATTAAGCCGGTTTTAGGCCCTAAAATGGGCGTTCTAGGGGGAGGTCCTATCACCGAAGAAACACCCCTCCGACACGGGTTCGTAACAATCGTGTGGGATGATGTCGGTGCTTTCCACCACATGCACACCATCCTCAAGTCCCTCGCGTTGGTCGCCCTCACGGCGACCGCCGTCACCGCCCAGGCCGCCGATGCGGTCACCGTCGATCCGAAGCTCCCGGCATACGCCGTGACCTCCGGCGTGTCGGGCAACCTCAACTCCGTCGGTTCCGACACCCTCAACAACCTGATGACCTTCTGGAGCGAAGGCTTCAAGGCCCAGTATCCCAACGTGAAGATCCAGGTCGAAGGCAAGGGCTCGGGCACCGCTCCGGTCGCCCTGGCTTCCGGCGTCGCCCAGGTCGGCCCGATGAGCCGCGAGATGAAGTCCACGGAGATCGCCGCCTTCGCCGCCAAGTTCGGACACAAGCCGACCAAGGTCGCCGTCGCTATCGACGCCCTCGCCGTCTTCGTCCACAAGGACAACGCCATCAAGGGTCTCTCCCTCAAGCAGGTCGACGGCATCTTCGCCTCGACCCGCAAGCGCGGCGGCCAGGACGTCGTCACCTGGGGCGATCTCGGCCAGAAGGGCGCGCTCGCCGGCAAGACCGTCTCGGCCTTCGGTCGTAACTCCGCTTCCGGTACCTATGGTTACTTCAAGGAAGTCGCCCTTAAGAACGGCGATTTCAAGGACACCGTGAAGGAGCAGCCGGGCTCCTCGTCCGTCGTCCAAGGCATCGCCGCCGACGTCGGCGCCATCGGTTACTCGGGCATCGGCTACGCCACCTCCGGCGTCCGTGCGCTCCCCCTGTCGACCGATGACAGCGGCAACTACGTCGAGGCCAACTACGCCAACTGCCTCAGCGGTTCCTACCCGCTGTCCCGCTACCTCTACGTCTACGTCAACAAGGCTCCCTCCAAGCCCATGGACAAGCTGACCAGCGAGTTCATCACCTTCGTCCTCTCGAAGCAGGGCCAGGAGATCGTCATCAAGGACGGCTACTTCCCGCTGCCCGCCGACGTCGCCGACGAAGGCCGCGCCTCGCTGAAGTACTACAGCGCCGAATAAGCTTGGTCTCGAAGCCTTATCGCCGCCACCACGCCCTCCGGGGTCGGTCTGCAAAGCGTGGCGATACGGTCTCGGGTCCTCCCAAGGCGGGGTCTCCCCGCCTTGCCCTTTGTCAGGACTTCCGACACCCGAATGACACCTGATGGCAACTTCTGACCCAAAGCCCGCGGCGTCCGCCGCGCCTGAAGCCCGCTTCACGGTCAGTCCCCTCACGCTCGCGGTCGACCGGTGGATGGGTCGCCTGATCCGCTTCGGCGGCGTCGGCGTGGTGCTTGCGGTCTTCGGGATGCTGGCGTTCCTCATCTTCCAGGTCTTTCCGCTCTTCGTCGGCGCGAAGGTCTCTCCGGCGAGCGCTCTCGTCGTACCGGTGGATGCGGTCGCCTTCGGTGAAGATGAATACGGTGAGCTGCCGTTCGTCGTCCGCCGCGACGGTTCGATCCTTTGCCTCCGCGCCTCTGACGGCGCCAAGGTCATGGAGTGGACGCCTTCGCTCGGAGCCCGTCGCGTCACGGCGGTCCGGAGCTACCCGCGCACGGGCTTGGTCTTCCTCGGTCTCTCCGACGGCTCCGTCCAGGAGGTCCGCATCGCCTATCGCTCGACGTTCGACGACGCCGGCAGGCGCACCGTCGAACCGGTCGTCACCGCGCTCGAGCCGGTCGCGATCGGCCGCGCCGGCCTGCCTTGCCAGGACGTCTGGAACGCCAAAGGTCCGCAGTCGCGTCTCATGCTCGTGCGTCAGGATGACGCCGGCAGGCCGCTCCTGACCGCGGTCCGTCTGACCGAGCGCAAAGGTCTCGGCGGTCGCGGCAAGGTGACCGTGAGTCCGTCCTTCGTCGTCGCGGCCGACGCCTCCTCGGTCGAGCAGGTGCTCCTGCCTTCCACCGCCGAGTCGATGATCGTGGTCGGTCGTTCGGGCGAGGTCCGGACCTATGCCGACGACGGCGAGACGTTCTCGTTCCTGCAGTCTTTCATCCCGTTCAAGGATGCGGCCGATCCCGCGGTGGCTTCGGCTGGTCTGATCTTCGGCAACGTCTCGGTCGTCTTCGTCGACAAGGCCGGCGCCCAGCAGGTCTGGTCGATGTATCCCCAGCTCCAGCCTGACGGCAAGAGCTTGCGTAGGTGGGGCAAGATCCACGACGGCGAGAAGCTTCCGGGGGCAGGGCAGGGCGTCTACGCCGCCGAATCGAACAAGTGCTATCTCGCCGACGCCGCCGGCCGCTTGCGGCTCACGAACATGACGACCGGCACGGTCCGCTGGGACGGCGAAGCCCCGTCCGGCACCCTCCTCCAGGTGGCCTTCGCCGGCAACTACGATCGCTTCACGGCGCTGTCCGCCGACGGCAAGCTTCATCGCTGGAGCGTCGTCGACCATCACCCGGAATCCTCCTGGAAGACCTTCTTCGGCAAGGTCTGGTACGAAGGCGCCACCGGCCCGGCCTATTCCTGGCAGTCGAGCGCCGGCTCCGACGAGTTCGAGCCGAAGTATTCGCTCGTCCCGCTTTTCTACGGCACCGTCAAGGGCACTTTCTACGCCTTGCTCTTCGCCTTGCCGATCGCGCTCACCGCGGCCGTCTACGTCTCCCAGTTCCTGCGTCCGGAATACCGTCAGGTGGTCAAGCCGGTGATGGAGGTCATGGCCTCGTTGCCCTCCGTCGTGCTGGGCTTCCTGGCCGGCCTCTGGCTCGCTCCCTTGGTCGATCCGCGGCTGGTCTCGCTCTTCTGCGCCATCGGCATCCTGGCGCCCGCCGCGCTGTTCGCGGGCGTCCTTTGGTCCATGCTGCCGCAGCCGGTCCGCCGGCAGGTCCGTCCGGGCATGGAGTTCCTCTGGTTGCTGCCGTTCCTCGCCCTTTGCGTCTGGGGTGCCTGGCAGGCGGGCCCGGCGATCGAGTCGCTTTGCTTCACGGTCAAGGACAGCGCGACCGGCGTCCCCATCGCCGACTTCCGCGAATGGTGGCGGCAGACGACCGGGGAGACATATGACTCCCGTAATTCCTTGGTGGTCGGTTTCGTCATGGGCTTCGCGGTCATCCCGATCGTCTTCACGATCGCGGAGGACGCGCTCTCCAACGTCCCGAATGCGCTCGTCTCCGGCTCCCTCGCCCTCGGGGCCAGCCGCTGGCAGACGGTCTGGAGCGTCGTCGTCCCGACCGCCATCTCCGGCATCGTCTCGGCGGTGATGATCGGCTTCGGCCGCGCGATCGGCGAGACGATGATCGTCGTGATGGCCACGGGCAACACCGCGGTCATGGACGCCAATCCGTTCAGCGGCATGCGGACGCTGTCCGCCAACATCGCGGTGGAGCTGCCGGAAGCCGCCGCGGGACACACGCATTACCGCGCGCTCTTCCTCGGCGCCTGCTGCCTCTTCCTGCTCACCTTCGTGATCAACACCCTCGCCGAAGTGCTCCGCCAGCGCCTCCGCGAGCGTTATAAAGTCGTCTGACCATGTCCGCCTCTTCCGACAGCAGCACTCCCCGGGGCGAAGCCTGGGTCTGGTTCAGCGGCCTGGGCCTGATCATCGGCTTAGGCATGGTCGTGGGCCTGCTGGCCTTGGTCCTGATGAACGGCGCCACGGTGTTCTGGGCCCCGCCCGTGCCGGTGGCGCAGGTCGACGACGGCCGCGTCCTCATCGGTCAGCTCGCCCAGCGACGTATCCGGGCGGGTTCGCCGGCGGATCAGCCCCGATTTGAGCGCCAGTACCAGGTCGGCCTCCGCGAGCTGAACGGCAACTCCTACCTCTGGGTCGACGAAGCCAAGATCAAGGGCGAGACCTTCCCGGCCGACATCCTTGGCTTGGAGCGCGTCGAGAACGGCCCGGCCTTCGTCCGTCCGCAGTCTTTGCGCAAGTCGGACGGCGAGGTGATCCCCGTGACGGATCCCGCCTTCGAGGCGGCCTTCCAGGCCGAGGTGGCCGCCGCCGCGGCCGTGCGCGAGAAACTCGTCGAGATCACCCGTCACCGCATCGGCGACGTCAATGCCGCCATGGACAAGGCCCGCGTCGCGCTGCGTCGGGCCGAGGACCTCAAGCTCGCCGACGAGGTCGCCGCCCTCCAGAAGGAGATCGCAGGACTTGACGGACGTTTCGCGGCCTTGCAGGACGAGGCCAAGCAGGTCGTCGCCGGCGGCGCGGTCGCTTCGCTGGTCTCGCAGGACGCGGCCGGCCGTGAGGTCGTCGTGCCGCTCACGCAGGTCATCCGCGCCTGGTTCCCGAACCGTCTCGGCACCTGGGGCCGCGTGAAGCTCTTCGGCTCCCGGCTCGGTGAGTTCATCTTCGACGAGCCCCGCGAGGCCAACACCGAAGGCGGCCTGATGCCGGCCATCTTCGGCACGCTCGTCATGACGGTCTTCATGAGCCTGCTCGTCACGCCCTTCGGCGTGATCACCGCCATCTACCTGCGCGAATACGCCCAGCAGGGCGCCGGGCTGCGGATCGTCCGCATCAGCGTCAACAACCTCGCCGGCGTGCCCTCGATCGTCTTCGGCGTCTTCGGCCTCGGCTTCTTCGTCTACGTCCTCGGCGGCTCCATCGACCAGCTGCTCTTCGCCGACCAGCTGAAGTATAACAACAACACCCCGGTCTTCGGCACGGGGGGGCTGCTCTGGTGCTCGCTCACGCTCGCCCTGATGACCTTGCCGGTCGTCATCGTGGCCACCGAAGAAGCCTTGGCCGCCGTCCCGCGCGGCATGCGCGAGGCCTCCCTGGCCACCGGCGCCTCGAAGTGGCAGACCATCCGCGACATCCTCCTGCCGGCCTCCGCGCCGGGCATCCTGACCGGCGTCATCCTCGCCATGGCGCGCGGGGCGGGGGAGGTCGCTCCGCTCATGCTCGTCGGCGTCGTGAAGCTCGCGCCGACCCTGCCGTTCGACGGGACCGCCCCGTTCCTGCACATGGACCGCAAGTTCATGCACCTGGGCTTCCACGTTTATGACCTCGGCTTCCAGTCGCCCGACTCCGACGCGGCCCGCCCGATGGTCTTCGCGACCACGCTGCTGCTCATCGTCCTGGTCGTCTGCCTGAACCTCGGCGCGATCTGGATCCGCAACCGTCTCCGCGCCCGCTTCAAGGGCGCCTCTTTCTAAGAAAAAATATCCCCGCATGTCCCCGACCATGAACCCTCCGTCCTCTTCCCGCATCAAGGTCCGCCCCGCCGCCGAACGCGAAGGCCGCAAGGACTACATCAGCATCCGTGACTTCGGTTTCTGGTACGGCGAGAAGAAGGCCCTCGACGCCATCTCCCTCGACATACCTGAGCGCCAGGTCGTCGCCTTCATCGGGCCCTCCGGCTGCGGCAAGTCCACGCTCCTGCGTAACCTCAACCGCATGAACGACCTCGTCGACGGCATCCGTCACGAAGGCGATATCACCATCAACGGACGCTCCATCTACGACCCCGGCCTGGAGGTCATCTCTCTCCGCCGTCGCGTGGGTATGGTCTTCCAGAAGTCCAACCCCTTCCCGAAATCCATCTTCGAGAACGTCGTCTACGCCCTGCGCGTGGTCGGCGTGCGCGACCGCGCCGTCCTCGAGGAGGCCTGCGAGACCTCGCTCCGCAAGGCCGCCCTCTGGGACGAAGTGAAGGACCGCCTCAACGACAGC
>SYID01000034.1 GCA_005798925.1 Verrucomicrobiota bacterium | reverse complement strand
TCGCCGGCCGCGCCGCCAAGCATGTCGGCCCGGGGGTAGCGCTTGACTGGTTCGAGATCGAAGGCCCGCTCCACCCGGTCTGGCCGCCCGTCAGCCATAGCCGGCTCTTCGGCTCGCTGCCGATCAAGCCTTGGACCGGAGGCGACGCCCTGCCCCCGCGTCGCGAAAAGATCCGGAGCCAAGGCGGCTACCTGCCGAGCATGTATTTCGACCTCACACCAGCGGAACGTACACCCAAGCTCGAGACGGTGCAGTCGGCCGACCCGACCGAGGACGCACGCCACCTGCTCGCCGACTTCCTGCCGCGCGCCTTCCGTCGCGACGTAGCCGCCGCGGAGATCGAGCCCTACCTGGAACTCCTGCGCCGACGTCTGACAGCGAGGGACTGCTTCGAAGACGCCATGCGCCGGGTCTATGTGGCCGCACTGACCTCGCCGGAATTCCTCTTCCTCGCCGGCGACGCCGCCCCGGACCTCGCCGAGTTCACCTTGGCCTCGCGGCTCTCCTACTGGCTCTGGAACGGCCCGCCGGACGCCCCCCTGCTCGCCGCCGCCCGCGACGGCTCCCTGCGCCGACCGGAAATCCTCCGCGACCAGGTCGACCGCCTGTTGGCCGACCCGCGCGCCGAGCGCTTCGTCAGCGACTTCACGCGCCAGTGGCTCGACCTGAGCCGGCTCGACGAGACCAATCCTGACCCGCTGCTCTATCCGGAATACGGCTTCCTGCTCGGCGAAGGCGTCGCCGGTGAACCCGCCGCATTCCTGACCGAACTGCTCAAAGAAGACCTCCCGGCGCGATCGCTTCTGCAGCCGGACTTCGCGATGCTCACGCAACGTCTCGCCGAACATTACGGCATCAGCGGGGTCACCGGTGTCGAACGCCGCAAGGTCGCACTGCCTCCCGGACATCTCCGCGGCGGACTCCTCGGCCAGGCGGCCATCCATAAGCTCACCGCCAACGGCACGACCACCTCGCCCGTCAAACGCGGCGTCTGGGTCTCCGACCGCCTGCTCGACGACCCGGCGCCGACGCCCCCGCCCGGCATCTCCGCGGTCGACCCGGACACCCGTGGCACCACCACGGTCCGCGAGCAGCTCGCCAAGCATCGCGCCGACCCCAACTGCGCGGCCTGCCATGCCAAGATCGATCCGCCCGGCTTCGCGCTCGAGGCCTTCGACCCGATCGGCGGCCTCCGCTCCCGTTATCGCTCCAACGGCCAAGGCGACACCCCCGCGGAGAAAGGGCGAGTGCCCTGGTGCGTCGAGTACAAGCTCGGTCCGCAGGTCGACGCCTCCGGCGAACTCCGCGACGGACGGTCATTCAACGGACCCGGCGAGCTTGCCGTCCGCCTCGCCGCCGACGACGCCCGCCTCGCCCGGGCCTTCGTCGCCCACCTGACGCGCTACGCCACCGGCGCGGAAGTCTCCTACGCCGACCGCGCGGAGATCCGGCGCATCGTCGAAGAAACCCGCGGCGAAGGCTATCGCCTGCGCGCCCTCATCCATGGGCTTGCGCGTAGCCGCCTCTTCCTTCCCCCTCAGCGCTAGCCCCATGCCGAAGCATTCGTTCGCCGGCCTCCTGCTCCTCTGCGCTGCTTCAGTTTGGGCGGCGATTCCCCGCGCACCGGCTGGCGCACCAGGCCCTTACGACGCCAAGGCCTGGCGTGCCGACTGGCCCGGTTGTCCTTGGGAAAATGGCGTCAGCGAAGGCCGCCTCAGCGTGGTATCACGTCCCGCAGGTAATCGCTGGCGGGTGGATTACGCCCCCGGCCACATCGGTCCGTCCGAAGGTGGCGCGGCTTGGAATCAGTCCTTCGAAGGGCGCGACGATGTCGTCCTCTCTTACGTGGTCCGCTTCTCCGCTGACTTCGACTGGCGCCGGGGCGGCAAGCTCCCCGGCCTCGGTGGCGGCCCGGGGAAGACGACCGGCGGCAGACGCGCCGACGGCATCAACGGTTTCTCCGTGCGACCGATGTGGCGAGCCGACGGACGCATGGAGGCCTACGCCTACCATGCCGGCCAGACCAAGGATTACGGCGACAGTTTCAGCCTGCCCAAGACCTTCCAGCTCCCGCGCGATCAGGACGTCAATATCCGCCTGCGCGTGCGCCTTAACCATCCCGACCGCGCCGACGGCCTGCTTGAACTCAAAGTCTCTTACGATAATACGTCGGCCGAAGTCACCGTGCAGACGATGGTCTGGCGGAAGGCGGCTACCCTGAGAGCCGACAAGCTCCTCTTCGAGACCTTCCACGGTGGCAGCGATCTCTCCTGGGCGCCGGCACGCCCCTGCCATGCCGAATTCGGCGACCTCCGCCTCGAATAAACCCTTATGATGAACCGACGTGACTTCCTCCTCGCCGCCGGCGCCTGCTTGGCGCTGCCGGCGTTGGCCAAGGCCGCTGAGAAGACCCCGCCCAAGCGGATGGTCGCCATCCACGTCCCGCTGGGGATGATGCCGCAGTATTTCTTCCCCGCGGACGGCGCCACCTCCAGTCCCTACCTCGACCTGCTCGCCGCGCACCGCTCTCGCTTCACTTCCTTCGCCGGCCTCTCCCATCCCGGAGTGGACGGCAACCATCATGCCGGCCAGTGCTTCCTCACGGCCGCACCGCACCCGGGCCAGCCCACTTTCCGCAACACCCAGTCGCTCGACCAGTTCGTCGCGGAGAAGATCGGCGAAGACACCCGCTTCGGATCGCTCGCCGTATCGGTCCGCAAGGGCGAACATTACGCCGACTCCATCGCCGTGTCCCGCTCCGGCGTGATCCTGCCCGCGGAGACCAGCGCCGAACGGCTCTACCGGAAACTCTTCGTCGCCGGCACGCCCGAGGAGAAGGCCGCCACGATGCGTCGCATCCAGGCCGGCGGCAGCGTGCTCGACCTCATCCTCGACAAAGCCAGGCGACTGGAAAAGAGCTCCGACCCTCAGGATCGGGCCCGCCTGGACCAATACTTCCAGAGCGTCCGCGAACTCGAAGGCCGCCTACAACGCAGCATCGCCTGGGAGCACCGGCCCAAGCCGAAGGTCGATTACCCGATGCCGAAGGACATCGCTGACGCCAACGAAGTCGTCGCGCGCTCCCGCCTGATGTTCGACCTCGTCCGCCTGGCTCTCCAGACGGACAGCACCCGTGTCGTCACCCTCACCCTCAGCACCTTCTCCGTGGTCCCGCACGTGCCCGGCGTGAAGAACGAGACGCACGGACTGACCCACCACGGCAATGAGCCCGACAAGATCGCCGAGCTCCGTCGCATCGAGGAAGCGCAGCTCAAGGTCTTCGGCGAACTGCTCGCCGCCCTCGGCGAGACCCGCGAGACCGGCGGCAGCCTGCTCGACAGGACGCAGGTGCTCTACGGCAGCTGCCTCGGCAACGCCAACTCGCACAGCAACCAGAACCTGCCGATCATCCTGGCCGGCGGCGGCTTCCGTCACGGCGGACACCTGGCCTTCGACCGGACGAATAACACGCCGCTCGCAAACCTCTTCGGCAGCATGCTCCAGGACCTCGGCGTCGAGACTGACCGGTTCGCGACGGGTACGGGCACCCTGCGCGGCTTGCGGTCCTGAGGAACGGGATTGCAGACACATGGGATTCGGCTGACATCAGCCCAACCCCCATGCGCTCCCTGCTGCTCGCCCTGCTCGGCCTCGCCGCCGCCCTCCCCGCCCAGGACATCGTCATCTACGGCGGCACCTCGGGCGGCATCACCGCGGCCATCCAGGCGGCCCGCGAAGGTCGGACGGCCGTCCTCATCGAGCCCACGCAGTTCCTCGGCGGCCTGACGACCGGCGGCCTCGGCGCCACGGACATCGGCAACAAGAAGGCCATCGGCGGCCTCTCCCGGGAATTCTACACGGGCATCGGCACGCATTACGCCGATCCCTCGAAGTGGGTCCACCAGACCCGGGCCGACTATTTCTCGCGCCGTCCCCACGGCAACGCCGCCGACGAAGGCACGATGTGGACCTTCGAGCCGCACGTGGCTTCGGCTACCTATGACCGGATGCTGAAGGCCGCCGGCGACAAGGTGACCGTCGTCTTCGGCGAACGCCTCGACCTGAAGAAGGGCGTGGTCAAGGACGGCACGCGCATCGTGAAGATCGTCATGGAGAGCGGCCGCGAGTTCACGGGCAAGATGTTCATCGACGCGACCTACGAAGGCGACCTGATGGCCAAGGCGGGCGTCAGCTACCACGTCGGCCGCGAAGCCAACGCCACCTACGGCGAGACGCTCAACGGCGTGCAGGTCGGCCATGCGCGCTCCCACCAGTTCAAGGTCCAGGTCGACCCTTACGTGAAGAAAGGCGACCCTTCGAGCGGCCTCCTGCCTGGCATCGAAAAAGAGACCCCCGGACCCGACGGCTCCGGCGACCGCAAGGTGCAGGCCTATAACTTCCGCATGTGCACGACGGACGTCCCGGAGAACCGCCGCGACTGGGAGAAGCCCGCGAACTACGTCGAGCGCTGGTATGAGCTCGCGCTCCGCAACGTCGAGGCCGGCGAAGACCGCAACTCCTGGGCCCCCACGCCGATGCCGAACCGGAAGACGGACACGAACAACAACTTCGCCATCAGCACCGACTTCATCGGCCAGAACTGGGATTACGCCGAGGCCGACTACGCCACCCGCGCCAAGATCTGGCAGGCCCACGAAGACTGGCAGAAGGGCCTGATGTGGACCTACGCTCACCACCCGCGCGTGCCGGAAAAGATGCGCCTCGCCTTCCAGAAGCTCGGCCTCGCGAAGGATGAGTTCAAGGACAACGGCAACTGGCCCCGCCAGCTCTACGTCCGCGAAGCCCGCCGCATGGTCTCCGACTACGTGATGTCCGAGAAGAACTGTCGCCGGACGGAGGTCATCGACGACTCCGTCGGCATGGGCGCCTACAACATGGACTCGCACCACATCCAGCGGTTCGTGACCAAGGAGGGCTTCGTGCGCAACGAAGGCGACGTCCAGGTCGGCAGCAAGCCGTACCCCGTCAGTTACCGCAGCATCCGTCCGAAGGCCTCGGAATGCACCAACCTCCTCGTGCCCGTCTGCCTCAGCGCGAGCCACATCGCGTACGGCTCGATCCGCATGGAGCCGGTCTTCATGGTGATGGGCCAGTCCGCCGCCACCGCCGCCGGCCTCGCCATCGAGCGCGGCACCACCGTACAGGCCGTCGACTACGGCGAGCTCAAGGAACGCCTCCTCGCCGCCGGCCAGGTCCTCGACTTCGTCCCAGCCGCCGCATCTGGCGGCGCCCATGGCGTCGACAAGGCGAAGCTCCCGGGCGTCGTGGTGGATGACACCGCCGCCGCGCTCAAGGGCTTCGACTCGATGGGCCACACCAGCCCACGCTATGTCGGCGACGGTTATCGGCATGACGGCAACGCCGAGAAAGGCGCGATGACGGCCCGCTACGTCCCCACCCTCCCCGCCGCCGGCTCCTACCGCGTCGCGATCTCCTACAGCATGAACGGCAACCGCGCCACCAACGTCCCGGTGACGATCCGTCACGCCAAGGGCGAGACCAAGGTCCTCGTGAACCAGAAGCTCAAGCCCGCCGTCGACGGCCTCTTCCACGTCGTCGGCACCTTCGAATTCAGCGCCGGCCAGGCCGGCTGGGTCGAGATCTCCAACGCCGGTACCGACGGCCACGTGATCGTCGACGCCGCGCAGTGGCTGCCCGCCAAGTAGACGCCCGGCATCGCCCCAACTTTTCCACGGCGGCGGGGTTAAATCTTTACCCCGATGCGCAACCTCGCCCTGACCTTCTGTCTGCTGCTGGGAGCTGTCGGACAGGCCGCCGAACCCCCCTCTTCTTTCCGCCTGCCGGACACCGGCATCACGCTGCGCTACACTAAGACCTTCGGAGAGGACGCGGATTACGCCGGCTCCACTCCCTCCTTCAAGGACAACGGCGACGGCACCGTCACCGACCTCCTGACCGGTCTTGTCTGGCAGAAGGCCGACGGGGGCGAGATGACCTGGGAAAAGGCTAAAGATTACGCGAAGTCGCTGAGGCTGGCCGGCCGGCAGGACTGGCGCCTGCCCACCAGCCTGGAGCTCTTCGCCCTCACCAACCAAGGCATGCACGGCCCCGCGATGGACACCTCCGTGTTCACCCGCTCCGAAGCCCGCTATTGGTGGACAAACTCTCCGCGCGCCGATGACTCGTCCAGGGTTTGGCTCGTGAACAGCGGCGGTGGCATCGGCGCGCATGCCAAGACCGAGACCGTCAGCGCAGGCGGCGAGCGCCCCGTCCATGTCCGATGCGTCGCCGGCATCTCGGTCACAGGAACGGGTCCGTCGCTCGTCGATAACGGCGACGGCACCGTGACCGACCGTCGGACCGGCCTGACCTGGCAGAAGATCGGCCCGAGCAAGGCGCTGACCTGGGAGGAGGCGCTGCGCGCCTGCGAAACCCTCAAGCCCGCCGCGCGCGGGGCCTGGCGGCTGCCGAACATCAAGGAACTGCGTTCCCTGAGCGACGACGCGAAGATCCGCCCTTCGCTGGACCGGAAATTCTTCCCGGAGGCGAAGATCGCCGACTACTGGTCCTCGACGACGCAGAGCAACCGACCCTCCCGGGCCTGGGTCGTCGAATTCGAGACCGGGCTGGTCACTTACGCCGAGAAGACGGAGCCTCATTACGTGCTGGCGGTCTGCGGCGGCGTGGCCGTGGCCGGGTCGCGCGAGAAACCGGAACCGGACCCGAAGGTGCTGGCCGACTCGGGAAAACCGGGGAAAGACAAAGCGAAGAAGCCCAAGAAGTAGGCGCCCGCGGGGTTTCGGCTTAACCTTTGGAGACAGGCGGTGTTCCATCGGCCTACCCCATGAACTTCCGACCCTTCCTGACCGGACTCGTCTGCCTCTGCGCCTGCCTCGCCGCGGCGCAGACGACGAAGCAGCCGGACATCGTCTTCTTCCTGATCGACGACCTTGGCTTCGCGGACTGCGGCTTCAACGGCGGCAAAGAGATCAAGACGCCGAACATCGACCGGCTCGCCCAAAGCGGCGCGATCATCGAGAACCACTACGTCCAGCCGGTCTGCTCGCCGACTCGCTCCACGCTCATGACCGGACGCTACCCGACGCACACCGGCGTCTACACGATCGTCTCGCCCGGGGCCGGCTGGGGCCTGCCGCTCGCCGAACGCACGCTGGCCGACGCCCTGCGCTCGGCCGGCTATCGCACCGCGCTCACGGGGAAGTGGCATCTCGGCGAATTCGAGAAAGCCTACCAGCCCAATGCCCGCGGCTTCGATCACCAGTATGGCCACTTCTTCGGAATGCTCGATTACTTCACCCATGAACGGATGAACAAGCTCGACTGGTATCGCAACGGCGAGCCGCTGAAGGAAGAAGGCTATACGACGCATCTGATCGCCAAGGAGGCCTGCAAGGTCGTGGCCTCGGCCGACCAAGCCAAACCTCTCTTCCTCTACGTGCCCTTCAACGGCGTCCATAGCCCCTTCCAGGTCCCGGACAGCTACCTCAAGCCCTACGCCCACCTGAAAGGCAACCGCCAGAAGCTCGCGGGCATGCTGGCCGCGGTCGACGAAGCCATCGGCCAGATCGAAGCCGCGCTCAAGCAGGCCGGCCGCCTGGAGAACACGCTCATCGTCTTCTCGAGCGACAACGGCGGACCGCAGCCGGGCGACAACACCCCGCTCCGTGACTTCAAGGGATCGATCTTCGAAGGCGGCACCCGGGCCGCGGCCTTCGCCACCTGGCCGGGCCGCATTCCGGCCGGACAGCGTATCCGCCAACCGATGCACATGGTCGACTGGTATCCGACCCTGATCAAGCAGGCCGGCGGCTCCCTCGAACAGAAGCTGCCGGTCGACGGCCGGGACGTCTGGCCGATGCTGACGAAGCAGGCCGCTTCGCCCCACGACGCCATCCTCTCGGTGTCGACCCAAGGCCCCACCCGCGCCGCGGTCCGGATGGGCGACTGGAAACTGATCGTCGACGGTAACGCCGCCGACGTCGCACCGTCCGGGAAGAAGAAAGGCAAGAAGGCCGCCGGCAAATACGAGTCCGTGGCTTTATATGACCTCTCGGCCGACCCCTCCGAAGCCAAGAACCTCGCCGAAGCCCAGCCCGATCGCGTCAAGGCCATGCGCGCCCGGCTCGCCGAACTGCTGAAGGATGCCGTGCCCTCCGGCGTGCGTTAAGCCATGCGCTTCCTTTGCCTGCTCGCCTCCGCCCTGCTCATGGGTGCGACGGAACCGACGAAGCCCAACATCATCTTCGTGCTCATCGACGACATGGGCTGGGGCGACTTCTCCTGCTTCGGCAATACGGAGGGGAAGACGCCGAACATCGACCGGCTGGCCGCCGAAGGCCTCCGCTTTTCCCAGTTCTACGTCAACTCGCCCATCTGCTCCCCTTCGCGGTGCGCCTTCGTGACCGGCCAATACCCGCAGCGCTGGCGGATCAACTCCTTCCTGGATAACCGCGCCGAGAACACCCGCCGCGGCAACGCCCAATGGCTCGACCTGCAGGCTCCGACGCTCGCCCGCACCCTGCGGGACGTCGGCTACGCGACCGGACACTTCGGCAAATGGCACCTCGGCGGCCAGCGCGACGTCGACGATGCCCCGGCGATCACGGCTTACGGCTATGACGCCTCGCTGACCAACTTCGAGGGAATGGGACCGAAGCTCCTGCCGCTCACGCTCAAGCCCGGCGACAAGGAGCCGAAGAAGATCTGGGCCGATGCCGAGCGTCTCGGCGGCCCGGTGACCTGGATGAACCGCACCGAGATCACGACCGGCTACGCCGACGCCGCCCTGAGATTCATCGACGCGGCGGCGGCGAAACATCAGCCCTTCTACGTCGACCTCTGGCCGGACGACGTCCACAGCCCCTATTTCCCTCCGCTCGAGAAATGGTCGCCGGAGAAACGTCGCATCTACCTCGCCGTCCTCGAGGAGATGGACCGTCAGCTCGGCCGGTTGTGCGAGCGCGTACGCGGCGACGCCACCCTGCGCGACAACACGGTCATCGTGATCTGCTCCGACAACGGACCCGAACCGGGCGCCGGCAGCGCCGGCCCCTTCCGCGGCAAGAAGTCCCAGCTCTTCGAGGGCGGCCTCCGCTCCTCGCTCGTCGTCTGGGCGCCCGGCCTGATGGAAAAATCCAGGATCGGTACGCTCGATGCGACCTCGGTCTTCGCGGCGATGGACCTCGCCCCCACGCTGGCCCGGCTCGCAGGAGCGAAGGCGCCCGCAGGACTCGACGGCGCCGACCTTTCGGGGACGTTGCTCGGCCATACGCCGGCCTCCCACCCCGGTCCGATCTTCTGGCGGCGTCCGCCGGAACGGAAAGTCTGGCTCCCCGCCCTACCCGTCCCGCAACCCGACCTCGCCGTCCGTGAAGGCGACTGGAAACTGCTCTGCGAGTATGACGGCTCAAAGCCGCTGCTGTACGACCTCGCCCGGGATCAGGGCGAGACGACCGACCTCGCGGCCCGTGAACCGGCGGTCGTCGCGCGCCTCACGGCCGCGGTGCTCGCCTGGCACCGTTCCTTGCCGGCCGACAACGGCCCGGCGCTTGGCGCGGAAGCCGGCAAAGCCGGCGCGAAGAAGAAAAAGAAGTGAGCGCCTACTTGGCGGACTTCGCCTGTTCGCGGGCGAGGGCGTCGAGGTGCGCGAAGTCAGGCGCAGGCATGTCCATCCGTCGAGCCAACCAAGCATAGGCCGCCTTCAAGGATGGCCACGTCGGCTGATGGCCGGAACGGTGGTCGAACATCTCGATGGCGCCCGCCCGGCCCGTGAGCTCCCGTGTCTTGCGGGCCTTTTCCAACAAAGGACCGCACGTCGCCTCGCTGTCGTATTGTCCCGCGATGAGGAAGAACGGCGGAGCATAGAAGGCGAGCAGCTGTTCCTGCGAAAGCCCGTCCGCGCGCATGGCCTTAAGCTTATCGCCGAAATACCAAGCGTCACCCCAGTTGGAGGAATCCCACGCCAAACCGAAATCGCTCGCGACGATCGCCTTGAACCGAGGATCGAGGCAGCCCGCGTAGAAGGCCATCTTGCCGCCGAGCGAATGCCCCATCACCGCGAGACGGGCCGGGTCGACCTGCGCATCCGCCGCCAGGAGGTCGGCCACCAGAAGCGTGTCGTGGGTGAGCTTGCCCATGCCCGTCCATCCGGGCTCCTGCCGAGAGAGCTTGGCTGCGGCGTCACGCCAGACGCCCATCCCGCCCTTGCTCGCTTTCTGCTCGTCCGGCGTCAGCAGGTTGAACGGATAAGCTTCGACCGCGGCGACGACGTAGCCCTGCCGCACGAGATGCAGGCCGAAGAATGCCGTGTTCCGCTCCGGCCCGAGCCGGTGCTTCGTCCGCAGATCGTAACCGCACATCCGATCGGGGTCGTAGAACGGCACGACGACTCCGGCGGTCCGGCCCTCGAGCCGCAGAGGCTTCAGGATGAGAATCCGTTGCCAGGACTCCGCGCCGGTACGCTGGCGGAAAAGCTGCGCCCGGAAATCCGGAGTCTCGAAGGACTCGACCAAGTCCGCCGGACCAGTCTGACCTAAGGTCGACCTCGGGGAACCCAGCGCCCGCCGCCATTTCTGCTCCGGACCATTACCCAACTTTTGGCCGTCGGCGGCGGACACCCCTGCGGCGATAAGACAGAAAATGAGGGCGACGCGGGGCACGACGTCGCCAAATTAGCCGCCTATCATGGGCCCGCAATCGCCAAAGCCCGCCTGCTAATTGCTCGCAACCCCGGGCGGTCTAAATTGTCTTATCTTCGTCCGGACGCGCCCCGCCCGGTGACCCATCAGTCCCATGTCCCGCCTTTCCTCCGCCCTCCTGCTTCTGGCGTCTGCCGCCACCGCGTCCGCCGTCGACTTCAACCGCGAAGTCCGGCCGATCCTGGCCCAGCACTGCTTCGCCTGCCACGGCATGGACGAGCATTCGCGCAAAGGTAAGCTCCGCCTCGACCTCGTCGAGTACGCCCACGGCAAAGGCAAGTCCGGCGAGATCGCGATCGTGCCGGGACAGCCCGACAAGAGCGAAGTCATCCATCGCATCTTCTCCGACGACCCGGACGATATCATGCCGCCGCCGGAGGCGAAGAAGCCGATGTCCGCGAAAGACAAGGCGACCCTGCGCGCCTGGATCGCCGAGGGCGGCGTCTATCAGCCTCACTGGGCCTTCTCCGCGCCTAAGCAGGCGCCGTTGCCGCAGACCGGCGTCCATCCCATCGACGCCTTCGTCCGCGCGCGCCTCGAAAAAGCCGGCCTGAAGCCGTCGCCCGAAGCCGACCGCTACGCCCTCGTGCGCCGCGTGACGCTGGACCTCACCGGCGTGCCGCCCACGCCCGAAGAGGCCGATGCCTTCGTCCAGGACAAGTCGCCCGACGCCTACGAAAGGCTCGTCGACCGCCTGCTCGCCTCGCCGCGCTACGGCGAACGCTGGGCCCGCCGATGGCTCGACCTCGCCCGCTACGCCGACACCAACGGCTTCGAGAAGGATCGCCCGCGCACGATCTGGCCTTACCGCGATTGGGTCGTGAAGGCGCTCAACGCCGACCTGCCTTACGACCAGTTCGGCATCAAGCAGCTCGCCGGCGACCTCCTCCCCGGCGCCACGCCCGACGACCTCGTCGCCACCGGCTTCCACCGCAACACGATGCTGAACGAAGAAGGCGGCATCGACCCCAACGAATACCGTTTCTACGCGATGGTGGACCGCGTCGGCGCCACCGG
>SYID01000033.1 GCA_005798925.1 Verrucomicrobiota bacterium | reverse complement strand
GGCCGCCACCGCGTCATGAATCTGCGTCCACTTCGCCGGGTTCGACTTCTCCGCGCCGAGCTTGGTCAGGTCCAGGCCGCCTTTCTTCGTCTCCGGGTCGTGGCATTCGAAGCAATGCTTCTCAAGGAACGCCCGCGGCTCAGCCGCCGTCGTGACGACGGCGAGCATGAGGATGGCAGCGAGGCGGACGATGGGCATCTCAGCGTTTGGACGTAGCTTCCAGCAAAGGCTTCAGGCGGGCCGCGTAGGCCGCATAGCCCTCGGGGGAAAGGTGGATGTTGTCGGGAGTATAGAGCGCCTGTTTGATCGTACCGTCCGGATTCAGGAAATCCGCCGTCAGGTCGAGCACGCGGATCTTCGGGTCGGCTCCGAGGTTCAGTTTGTCGATCTCGGCGTTGGTCAGCAGGATGTCTTCGTAGAAGCGGCTCTTGGGCGCGTGGCAGGGGAGGATCTTCGCGACGATGAGATCTGCGTCGGGGAATTTCTCACGCAGATTGCGGGCGCAGGTTTCGACGCCTTTCGCCGCGGCGGCGACGCCGGTCTCGGGCGTGAAGAACATATTATTGTTGCCGATCATCAGCACGATGGTCTTCGGCTGGAGCCCGACGACGCCGCCATGGTCGAGGCGCCAAAGCACGTTCTGGGTCTTGTCGCCGCCGATGCCGATGTTCACCGCCTTGCGGTCGGGGAACTCCTTCGCCCAGGAAGCGCCCCACTGGATCGTGATGCTGTCGCCGACCAGCAGCACATCGACCGGGCCGGGGTTGGCTTGGACGGCCTTCACGAGCCCCTCGTGGATCTTCAGCCAGGCGTCGCCGCCGAAGAACCCGGCGGTCGGGACGACCGGCCAGAGCTGGGGGAGGTGTTGGTTGCTTTCACGACCGGGGCGGCGGTCATGCTCGGCTTTGCCGGTGACGTAGGCGCGCTCTTCGTCGGTCAACGGCCAGCCGCTCGGCTGGGGGTCCGCAGGCTTACGTGCGTATTCGAGGGCGGGTAGGGTTGTGCTGAGCAGCAGGGCGGCGAGGATAGGGTATGGGGTCATGGGCTTCAGGTCAGATTTTGGATGAAAAGTAAGATTATGCCTCCGGTCATCAGGCAGGCGGCGATGGTCAGACGTGGCCGGCGATATTGCCCCCGCTGCCGCTGTAACTCACGGATGAAGAGGCATTGTCCTAAAGAGAAGGGCAGTGATCCAACTAGGGTAGGTTCCTGTTCGAGCAGCCAGACCTGAGAAATATTCGCGGTGATCGCGAAGGAAAGGGCGAGCAGCGAGTAGTACCAGATGGTCCGCTTGAGGAACGCGGCGAACGGATTTTCGGCGATTGGAACGTTCATTTCTTCAAGGCAGGGGGTGGGCCCATTTCGGCGAGCAAGAGGCCGCGGAGGCGTTTGACCGTGGCGGCGTGTTCGGGGAGGGCGGCGAGGCTGTGGTATTCGAGAGGATCGCTGGCGTGGTCATAGAGTTCCACCGAACCGTCGGTCCGCTCGGTCAGGCGATAGCGCAAGGTGCGGACGGTGCGGCCGTTGGCGCCGCGGCAGAAGGCGGCGGTCTTGCCCGGGGTCTTCGCGTCACGCACCAAGGGCAGGAAGCTTCTGCCGTCCAAGCCCGGAGAGGCGGGGAGTCCGGTGAAGTCGGTGAAAGAGGGGAATAGGTCGATGAGTTCGACGATGCCCTGCGCGCGGGCCGGCGCCCCGCCGGGCATCTTCACGATGAGCGGGACGCGGGTGACCTGTTCGTCGAGGCTATGCTTGCACCACTGTCCGCGCCAGCCGAGGTGGTAGCCATGGTCGCTCGTGAAGACGATCAAGGTGTTATCGAGATGACCGTCGGCCTTCAGCCGGGTCAGGAGCTCGCCGATGATGCCGTCGAGCGTCGTGACCGCCGCGTAGTAAGCATGCATGCCTTCGCGCTGGCGGCCTTCGCTGAGTTCCATGCCCGGATCATGGAGCAGGGACCCCTTGGGCAACGGGGTCGCATCGGTCGGCGTCGGTTCGAGGATGAATTTCCGGGGGTCATGCGCCTCGCGGGCGGCGCGGGTCGCCTCCCAGGCCACGTGCGGGGCGTGGAAGCCGATGCAGGCGAGGAAGGGCTTCTTCGGGTCGCGTTCTTCTTTGAAGAATTTCAGCAGCCGTTCCGCGCGGGTCGCGTCGGCGATGGCGTCGACGGATTCGTTCGTGCCATAGAAACCAATGCGTGCCCGCTTCTGGCCGAGGTCCTCGTCGAACGTCTTGAGCTGGGCGGGCTTCGTCTTGGGCGGCATATCCTCGCGCTTCACCCGGACGTCCCAAGCCTTGGGGTCCACGTAACGGTCCTGCGCGTCGTCGTGGTCGAGCTTGCCGATGGCGCAGGTCTGGTAGCCATGCTCGCGGAACCAGCGACCCATCGTCATCGTGGCCGGATACTTTATGAAATGGTTCGGGTTGGCGTGCCGGTTGTTCAAGCCGAGCATGAAGCAGGTGCGGCTGGGGGTGCAGACGACGCCTTGCGCGTAGGCGTGCTCGAAGACGACGCCTTCCTGGGCCAGCCGGTCGAGGTTCGGCGTGATCGCCGCCTTGTCGCCATAGCAGCCGAGTCGCGTGGCCAGATCGTCCGCGACGATGAAGAGGATGTTCGGCCCGCCAAAGGGTTCGGCGGCGGTGACAGCAAGAGCCAGGATTAGGGCGAGTATTCTCATCAGCGGGTGGCCAGTTCGGCTTTGCCGGGGCGGGTGCGAAGGGTCAGGCGGACGTCGTCGGCGAATTGCCGGCCCAGCTCAGGCGAGGTGCTGCCGGGGGCGCCGGCGTTGCCGACGCCGAGCTGCACGACCAGGAAGCCGGCGGTCGACGGCACCACGCAACGGGTGGTCAACGGGCGCCAGGCGCCGTCGGCGCCACCGCGGCTGACGCGGAATTGGGCACCGCTGCCGAGGGTCTGGTCAGCGACGGGCGGCCAATGCCCGATGATGTCCGCGGGAGAGCCTTCGAAGACATAGACTTTGGAGATGAAGCGTACGGCTTCGGAGCCGGCCGGCCGGTCGTCGCGGAGGCTGACGGAAAGTTCGACGAAGGCTTCGCCAGCGGTGAGCAGCTGAGCGCGCACGGAGCGGAGGTCGACGATCTGGAAGACGTCGCACGACTGGCGAGGGCTGTTCGGGATGGTCGATTCCCCGGCGGCTTCCAGGAAACGCAGCGCCGTGGGATGTTCGCCCGCTCTGACGACTTCGCTCGGATCGCCTCCCCAAACGAAAGCACGGGACGGGAATCCCTCGGCGATCTTCCCCGAGACACCCTCGAAACCGCCGTCGTGGATGTCCAAGGTGCGGCTTTCGGCGCGATCCGAGCGTGAGGCGAGGGCCCAGCCAAAGGAGGCCACTGTCAGGGCGACGCCGAGGAGCATGGCGACGAACCCTAGGGCGCGGCTACGCTGCGGAAAGTCCAAGGTCTTGGCCGGCGCGGTCGCTTGGTCGAGATTGAGGCCGTCGAGCGCCGCGTGGAGTTGGCCGTGGAAGGCGGCGGCCTCGAGGAAGCGGGTACGGGCCTCGGGGTCGGCGCGTAGGATAGCGCTGAGTTCGGTCGCTTCGGCGGGAGTCAGTCGCGACTCCGACCAGGCGTCGAAGAGGGTGTCTAGGCGTTCTGGCTTCATGAAAGTTCGGAGGTGCCGAGCGAGCGGTCGACGCAGGCGCGGAGGGTCTGGCGGGCGCGGGTGAGCGCGACGCGCACGGAGTTGGGCGTCCAGCCGACGGCGGCGGCGATCTCTTCCGGCATCTGTCCCAAGTGATAGCGGCGACGAATGAGGTCAGCCGACTTCGGGGCAAGTTTGCCGAGGCAACCTTTGAGGGCATCGGTGCGTGGGCCGAGCATCGCCGGCGACGGCCCGTCTTCGCCGTAGAGCATTTCCATCACGTCATCGTCGAGGCGCGCCGCCGCGCGGGCGCGGCTGCGCTGGAACTGGAGCGCTTGGTAGCGGGCGACCACGCAGGCCCAGGCGGGGAAGTTCGTGCCGAGCTGGTAGGTGTCCGCTTTGCGCGACACGGTGAGGAAAGCCTCCTGCACGATGTCCTGGGCGTCACCGAGGTTCGGTTCGATCGTCAGGACGTAATAGAGCACCACCTGCTGATGCTGGACGAAGAGTCGCTGCACCTGCAGGGTGTGGTCGGAGGGGGCGGGGGAGTCTCCCATACGCAAGAGACCGCCTGGAGAGCGGTCTCGTTAGCATCAGGAAACTTCGAGGCTGGGCAATCGCCGTCGGAGCCTATTTAGAGGCCGGCTTGGGGAGCTCGCGGGCGATGGCTTCAGCGACCTGCTTGGCCAGCACGGCCGAACCGGTGGCCATGAAGTGCACGTTGCGCTTGCCCTGCAGCTGGTCCTGCCGGGGTTTCACGGCGGCCCAGAGGTCGTTCCAGGTCACGCCTTCCTCGGTCATGACCTTCTTGGCCACGGCGTTGTAGGGTAGTTCGGAGTCCTTGACGTATTTGGCCGTATCCGATTCCGGGACCGGGGTCGTGCTCCCGAAGATGAGTTTGGCGCCGGTCTGCTTCAGGCGGGCGACGATGAGGCGCAAGTTCTTCTCATATTGTTCGACGGAGACATTGGGGCGTCCGCCGTTGGCGGGGGAGGCGTATTCGCCTCGGTCATTCTTATCGCGGTCATCCGGGAAGCGGTAAGACAGGTCATGCAAGCCTTCGTTGAAGTGGATCACGTCCCATTTCTCGCCCGGCTTCAGCCAGCGGACCAGGCCGTATTCTCCCAGCGCCGTGCGGGTGGAGCCGCCGTTCGCGGCGATACGGTGGACGTTGGCGATGCCGGCGAGATTCTTACGGACTTCGAGCGTGTAGGCGACCGAGACCGAGTCGCCGATGATGAGCACGCGCGGCAGCTTAGGGTCGTCGACGATCGGGGCGAATTCCTTGGCCACTGGCGGTGCGCTCTTCGTGGCCGGCGGATCGGCGGCGAAACCGAGGACGGCGATGAGGCACAGGCTGAGGAACGCGCGCATGGCAGCGGGTCTCAGCGTGGCTGGTAGCCCTGCCAGAGCCATTCGAGGGCGGCGGGCAGGAGCTGCGGGCGGGCGTTGCCGACGCCATGCCCGGAATCCTGGCAGAAGTAATACTGGTAGGGGTAGCCCTTGGCCTTGAGGACCTTGGCCATGCGGTGGTTGGCCTCGACCCAGTCGTGCATGCCGTCCCGCATGACGTTGGGGTTGTAGTTGTCGCGGTCGCCCACGGCCAGATAGAGGCGGATGGGCTTACGCTCGCTCTGCGGGATCAGGGTCTCGTGGAAATCCCAGGCGCCGCCGGGGGTCTTGGGGTCGAAGGGCCACTGCTGGTTCACGAACGTGCCGGAGAGGGTGAGCACGCGGCGGAACCATTCCGGGTGATACCAAGCCATGATGAGCGCGGCGGAGCCGCCTGAGCTCGTGCCCATCGTGGCGCGGCCTTCGGGGTCATCGGTGAACTTCACGCCGTAGTTCTTCTCCACGAGCGGCAGCACTTCATGCTGGATGTATTCGGCGTAAAGACCCGACATCGTGTCGTATTCCTTGCCGCGCTCGTGGCCTTGGGCGTCGCCGCCGCCGTTGGCGATCTGCACCATGATGAGCGCGGGGATGCGCTTCTGGGCGATCAGATTGTCGAGGATGCGCGCCGTGTTCAGGTCCGGCTTGCCGAGGCCGGGGCCGTCGTGCGTGACGAGCAGAGGGGCGGCCGTACCCGGGACGTATTGGGCCGGGACGTAGACGGTGATCGTGCGCTTGTAGTCGATGGTGTGCGTCTTGACGATGAGGGTGCGCGGATTGTTCGGATCAGGTACGCCGAACTCTTCGCGGGCGATGCCCGGGTTGAAGCGTTGCGTGGTCTTTGAATCGATCTGGAACTGCCGGATCTTGCCCTGCGGCACGCCTTCGATGGCCTTGGTCTCCGGAGCGGCGACATAGGTCGGACCGACGAGGTAGTTGCCGTCGGCGAGCGTGGTCTTATCGCCGAGCTTCACGAAGGTCGGCGCGCCCGGGGCGTCGAACGCGCGCGTCGGCGGCGTAGGCCGCGTTTGTTTCTTGGGCGCCTGTTGGGCGGCCTTCGGCTTGTCGGCCGCGTTGAGCGCCGCCAGCGGGGCCAGCAGCAGGAGGGCGAGGAGGGGTCGCATGAGGGGGACAGAGGCAGATGACAGATGACGGAGGGCAGATGAACGATGGAGGGTGGGCGATGAGTGATCCTGCAAAGGCGAGATTCGAGCAGAGGTGATGGTCTGATTTGAGCCGTCGTTCTGGCCGACGGATCAACCGGTCAACCCTGTATTCGTCCTTACTTCGTTTTTT
Organism: Verrucomicrobiota bacterium; assembly: GCA_005798925.1. Lineage (GTDB taxonomy): Bacteria > Verrucomicrobiota > Verrucomicrobiia > Opitutales > UBA953 > UBA953. The sequence continues at coordinate 9,442 of SYID01000033.1, read as the reverse complement.
TCTTGGCGTTGTTCTTGCCGGCCTTGCCCTTGGGTTGTTCGGCGAGCGTGAGCTTGGCGAGGGCGATGAATTCGTCGGTCTGCTTCTGCCAGAGGTCGGCGAGTTCCTTGGCCTTCTCGGGCATCTTGGCGGAAAGGTCGGATTGCTCGGCGCGATCGGTGCTCAGGTCATAAAGCGCCCACGCGTCGCCCTTCGCGGCGACGAGCTTGAAGTCGCCCACGCGGATGGCCTTGTTCTCCTCATGCAGCCACCACAGGCTCGGGCGCTCGACGGTGACGTCGGACTTGAGCGCGGCCACGAGGCTCTTGCCGGGTGCGGCGGGAATCGGCTTGCCTTGCCACTCGGTGGGCTTGGTCACGCCGGCGAGTTCGAGCACGGTCGGGACGACGTCGATGACGTGGGCCGGGGTGCGGCGCAGTTCGCCTTTGGCGGCGAGCCCGGCCGGCCAGTGGGCGATGAGCGGCGTGCTGATGCCGCCTTCGTGCACCCAGGTCTTATGACGGCGGTGCGGGGTGTTGGCGGCGTTGGAGAAGCCGGGCCCGAGGCAGAGGTAGGTCGCGGCGCTGCCCATCTCGGCCTGCGGGTCGTGGCCGCCGTCGCGCACCATGATCTCGGCGCTGGCGCCGTTGTCCGAGGCGAAGAGGATGAGGGTGTTCTCGTAGGCTCCCATGGCCTTGAGCTGGGCGATGATGCGCCCAATCTCCGCGTCCATGCGGTCGACCATCGCGGCGTGGATGGCCATCTTGGTGGCCTGGAAGCGGCGCTGTTCGGTGGTGAGCGAGTCCCACGGCAGCGGACGGTTCACTTCGCCGGAGCCGAGTTTGGTGATCGCGTCCGGGAAGGCGTAGGGCGGACCGACTTCGGGTTCGACCGCGGAGAGGGCCGTGTTCGTCAGGCCGAGTTCCTTCTGTCGGGCATGGCGGGCGGCGCGCAGGGCTTCCCAGCCGGCGAGATACTTGTCGCGATACTTCGCGATGTCCTCGGGCAGGGCGTGGAGAGGGAAGTGGGGGGCGATGAACGGTACATAGTGGAAGAAGGGCTTGTCCGCATGGTTGGCGGCGTGGTCCTTGAGGCAGTCGATGGCGTGGTCGGCCGTCGCGATGGTCGCGTAGTAACCCTTCTCGTCGGCCGGGACCTTCACCGGGACGTCGTCGATCGAGTTGCCCTTGGCGCTGAAGAAGTTGCCTTGGTTGCGCATGTCCAGCGAGCGGTCGAAGCCGCCGGCGAGGACCGGTCCGTCGATGTGCCACTTGCCGCTGTGGTAGCTGCGGTAGCCGGCCGGCTTCAGGAATTCAGGGAGCAAGCGCGCCCAGGACTGGCGGACGCCTTGGCCGCCGCCGCCGAGGCCGGGGAGGGCGTCGCGGTGGATCTGCTGGGCATAGTAGCCCGTGAGCAGCGCGGAGCGCGAAGGCCAGCAGCGGGCGGTGTTATAGAACTGCGTGAAGCGGACGCCGTTCTTCGCGAGCCCGTCGAGGTGCGGGGTCGCGATCTCGCCGCCATAGCAACCGAGGTCGGAGTAGCCGAGGTCGTCGGCCAGGATCAGCAAGACGTTGGGTCGCCGCGGGGCGGCGAGGGCCGTCAGCGTGACGAAGAGCAGGGCGAGCAGGGGGCGCATGGGGAGGAGAACAAATTACTGGGCAAAATAGGAGGAGGGCAAAGACGGAAATGGGGTCAGACCCCATTATGCGGATCGTCGCTTACTTTTTGGCCGGGTCGGCGGTCTTCTTCTTCCGCCCTCCCTTGGCTTTGGCGTCTTCGGCGGCCAGCCGCGCTTTGCTCGGGGGCGTCCACTCCGCCGGTGCGGGGTTGGCTACGGTAAGCGGGAAGGCGTCGTCGTAGGCTTTCATTTCCGCTCCGAGCCGTGCTTGGAGGCGACGTAAGGTTTCGGCGTGCTCCGGTTGGTCGGCAAGGTTGGTCAGTTCGCGCGGGTCCTTCTCCAGGTCGAAGAGCTGGGTGCGGTCGACGAGCGGATAGCGGATGAGCTTCCAGCGACCGTCGCTGAAGGAGCGCATGCAGTCACGGTAGGCCAGATAAGCCCCGTCGCGTACCGCCGGCTTTTCGCCGCGGAGCACCGGCGTCAGGTCGAGGCCGTCGACGCCGTCCGGCGATTTGGCGCCGGCCAGCGAGACGAAAGTCGGGAAGAGGTCCATGAGGTAGGCGAACGCAGCGGTCCGCCCGTGGGGGATGCCGGGCCCGGCGATGACCAGCGGGACATGCATGCCGCCGAACTCGTAGAGGTTCTGCTTGCCGAAGAGGCCATGCTCGCCGAGCGAAAGGCCGTTGTCTCCGGAAAAGACGATGATCGTATTCTCCCACTGGCCGGTCTCCTTGAGCGCGGCGAAGATCCGGCCGACATGGTGGTCCAGTCCGGTCACGCAGGCGTAGTAATCAGCGGTCTGTTGTCGGGTGTCTTTTTCCGTGCGTGGCCAGGGAGCGAGGCGCTCGTCACGTACGGTCATCTCTCCGTTGTTCCAGGGGTGCTGCGGCATGAACGCCGGGGACAACGCGATATGTGCGGGGTCATACATCGCGTGGAAGCGGGGTTCGGCCGAGCGCGGGTCGTGCGGGACGGGCGGGGCGAGATAGGCGTAGAAAGGCGCGGCGTCCTGGCGGGCGGCATGCTCCTTCAGGAAGCCGATCGTGCGGTCGGCGAGGCGCGCGCTCGCGTGGGCGCGATCCGTGGCGGGGTCGTCCGCCGATCGGGCGTCGTCGATGATGTTCGTCTGGAAGGCGTTCACTCCTGCGGTGAAGGCGTTGCCCCCTTTGCCCATGTGCCAGGTGCGGTAGCCGGCCGCCGCCAGCACGCTGGGCAGGAAGGTGGCGGGGTTGTCGGCCTCAGGCCGGGCCGCCTTGGCGCCGGGGATGCGTTGCCAGGAACGTCCGGTCAGCATCATCGTACGGCTCGGGGTGCAGACCGCGCCGATCATCGAGCCTTGCGTGTAGGCGCGCGTGAAGGTCATGCCGCGGGCGACGAGGGCATCGAGGTTCGGAGTGAGAAGTCCCGGCGCGCCGAGCGCGCCCAAGCCGTCGGCCCGATGGTCGTCGGCGTGGATGTGGAGGATGTTCGGCCGTGCCGCCGAGAGCTGCGCGGCGAAGCAGGCCGAGAGCAGCAGAAAGAAAGCGCGCATGGGCTTACTTCTTGGCAGGGACCTTCTTGGCTGGCGGATTCTTGCCCTGGGCACTGACGACCTTGGGCTTGTCGATCTTCTTGGCGCCGGCGGGCAGGGCGGCCTGGTCGAAGGGCAGGACGGGGCCGTCGGCGAGCACCTTGAGCAGGACCTGCTTCACGTAGGTCTTGTGCGGATTGCCGGCGTGCAGCTGGATGGCGATGAGGCCTTCGAGGGCGCGGCCCTTCTCGTCGTGGTCAATGAAGACCGAGGTCGTCTGGCCGTTGACCTTGTGCTCGAGGCGGTTGCCGCGGGCGATGACCGTGAATTCGTTATACTGGGAGATGTCGGCCTGCACGCGCGGGCGTTCGCCGACCTGCCAGCGCTGGCCCGTCGGGTCCATCACCACGTCGACGCCGTTGTAGCCGAAGATGCCGCGTCCGCGTTCCTCGTAGGTCATCGCCGTGTGCACATCGGTCGGGTGTACGTCGCACTGGTAGCCAAGGATCGTCCAAGGCGTCACTTCGGGCAGACGGCGGCTGCGATACTGCACGCCGGAGTTATTGTCACCGACGACCTTGACCGTCGCGCGGATTTCAAAGTCCTTCACTTTTCCGTTCCAGATCAGGAACGAGTTCGTCTTCGGCTTGCCGACTTCGCTCGTGCCGACGATCACGCCTTCTTCGACGGACCAGAGGCCCGGTTCGCCGTCCCAGCCGGAGAGGTCCTTGCCGTTGAAGAGCGGCGTGAAGCCTTCCTGGGCGAAGGCGGGCAGGGCGAGCGCAAGGGCGAGGAGGGAGAGCAGGGGTTTCATGGGTTGGGATGAAGATACAGTGTAAACTCGCGTAAGCGCAAAGACGAAGAAAGGGACAGGGCAAGCCCTGTCCCTTTCTTCGTACCTGACCCTTGCCGGCTTACAGGGCGAGGAAGACCAGTTCGCCCGCCTTGCTGTCCGGGACGATCAGCACGCCGGCCTTCTCGTCGAGGTAGTGGTCGGCGGCGGCCTTGAGGCCCTGGCCGAGTTCCTTGGGGGCGGAGCCGTCGGCTTCGTAGCGAGTGACGCGGCCGGTCATGACTTCGGAGACGTAGAAGCGGCCCTTGGAGTCGTGGACGAGGCCGTCGCCGGAACGGTGGCCCTTGGCGAGGGTCTTCCATTTGCCCTTGTTGTATTCGAGCACGTCGCCGGTGAAGAATTCGGCGATGCGGATGCGGCCGTTGGCCATGACGTCGATGCCGTTCGGGTTGAGCATCTTCGGGGTCGGTGCGATGACTTCGGTGACCTTGCCTTCGAGCGTGACCTGGAAGACGCGGGCGATGACCGGGATGGCCTTGTGCTCGGCGCTGTTGATTTCGAAGAGTTTGCCGTCGGCGCCGCGCATCTTGGTGACCGCGCCCATGTCGGTGATGAGGACGCTCTTCTTGTCGGGCGAGACGACGACGTCGTTGAGGAAGGTGGGCGGAGTCGGGAAGGCGGCCGGGCCGGCGAGCAGGGTCTTCTTGCCCTTGGCGTCGATGGACCAGACCTTGTCGAAGTCGGCGGTGATGAGGCGGTTCGCGACGAAGACGATGCCCTTCGGGTCGTCGAGGCCTTCGGTGAGGACGGTGACCTTGTCGCCGTCGACCTTCACGATCTTGCCGTCGCCGTCGCCGGCTTTGCGGGACGCACCCATGAGGGTGACGAAATACTTGCCGCCGAAACCTTTGGTCACGCTCTCTGGCGTGGCGCCGACGGCGAGGTTGCGCTGGGTCGGGACGGCCTTGGCCGGAGCGGTTTCTGAGGTCTGGCAGCCGACGAGGGCGAAGCCGGCGAGGAGGGCGAGCAGCGGGGTCTTCATGAGGCCCTTATTTCCGCTTTCCCGCCGAGCGGAGTCAAGCGGTCAGCCGACGATCAGCCAGACCGCGGCGAAGGCGGTCAGCCAGGCCAGCACCGACTCGAAGGCGTCCTGCTCGATCCGTTTGAGGATCTGCCAGCCCAGGACGACGCCGGCGACGACCCCGGGGAGCAGGACGAGGTTGGTCATGAGTGACGGTCCGGTGACGAGTCCGAGGTTGCCGCTGAAGGGGAGTTTGAAGAGGTTGATGAAAAGGAAGAAGCGGCAGAACACGCCGAGGTGCTCTTTCTTCTCCAGACGCTGGGCGAGCAGGTAGACCGTCATCACCGGTCCGGCCGCGTTGGCGAGCATGGTGGAGATGCCGGCGACGCCGCCCATGCCCCAGGTGAAGGTGCGATGACGGGTGAGCGCCAGGAGCTGCTCACGCCGATGGTGCAGGACGACGTTGAAGGCGAGGAGGGCAAGGATGAGCAAGCCGATGACGATGCGGGCGGTACCGTTATCGACCCGATCGAGCAGGAACCAGCCCGCGAAGACGCCGACGACCGCCGCGGGAATCATCGGCACGATCTGCCGCCAGCTGCCGCCTTGGCGGTTGATGAGGTAGCCCATCAGGTCGGCGACGATGAGCATCGGCAGGACGATCCCCACCGAGGGCTTGGCGTCGAAGATCTTGGCCATGATGACGACGTTGAGCGTCGCCGTGCCGGCGAGGCCGGACTTCGAGAGTCCGATGCACATCGCCCCGAAGAGCGCGAGCAGCAGGATCCACCCGTCGGCGGGCAGCAGGGTGTGGCCTTGGATCCAGTCGAGCATCGCCGCAGTCAATCAGCGGACGACCTGCCGCTCCAGCCTGGTTTTCCTTCCGCCAGGTTTATCGCGGTGTCGCCGAACAGGCCGGGTCCGCCTTGGTGGGAAGCGTCGCGTTCCATTCCAGCGCGAGCCGGGTCAGGCGGGCGACGACCTCGGGGTGTTCCTTGGCCTGATTTTTGGTCACGTCTTCAGCGCGGTTTGCTGCCAGGTCATAGAGTTCGGACCGCTTTCCGTCGAAGGTGGTGACCAGTTTCCAGTCTCCCTCGCGCACCGCCAGGTCAGGCCAGTAGTCCTTTTCTCTCCGGTTGCCGCTGATGCGCCAGAAGATGGGCCGCGAGCGCCTGGCCGCTTCGCCTTTGAGGGCCGGCAGCAGGTTCTCGCCGTCGATTGCTTCCGGCGGGTTGATTCCGGCGACGGCGCAGAACGTCGGCAGAAGGTCCACCGCCGTCAGGACGGTTGCGTCGTTTTTCAGGCCGGCCGGCGCCCGGCCCGGCCACCGCACGATGAATGGCACACGGACGCCGCCTTCGAAGAGACTGGTTTTCTGTCCGCGCAATCCGCCGGTTTCTCCGACGTTGTAGTGGCCGCGATATTTCCCGGGGACGCCTTGGTCGCCCGCCTTGGGTTTCGCCGGACCGTTGTCGCTGGAAAAGACCACCAACGTATCCTGGGCGACGCCGCAGCGCTCCAGCGCATCGAGGATCAGGCCGACCTTATCGTCGCCGTCGGTGATGACCGCGGCGTAGACCTGCTGCCGCGGGTCGAGGTGTTTCCATTGCGCCATGGCCTTGGCCGAAGGGCTATGAGCCAGGTGGCTTTCGTGCAGCCACACGTTGACGTAGAACGGGCGGTCCTTGTTCGCCTCGATGAACTTGATCGCTTGGTTCGGGATGTCGTTGCCGTAGGGCCCGACTTTCGGCCCCGGTCCGTGATAGACGGCGGTATCGTCGAAACCATAGTCCGCCATGGTCGGCGTGCCTTCGCCCAGATGCCACTTGCCGAAGTGTCCCGTGCGATATCCCGCAGCCTTGAGTATCCGCGCGACCGTGGGCGCCCGGGGATCGAGCCAGTCGGGCATCTCCGGCGGCTTGGTGACGCCGAAGACCGTGTTGATGCCGAAGCGACCAGGAAAACGCCCCGTCATGGCCGCCGCGCGGCTGGGCGAGCACACCGGGCTCAGGACGTTGAACTGCTGGAAGTCGATGCCCTCGCTGGCCATCTTGTCGAGGCGCGGTGTCTTCAGCCACGTGTTGCCATGACAGGACAGGTCTCCCCAGCCCCAATCGTCGGCGTAGATGAAGACGATGTTGGGCTGCGTGCGCTTCGGCGGCGCGTCAGCCGCCGCCCAGGCGACCAGCGGGGCTAGCAGCAGGGTCGCGAGGCGGGCGAGGGCAGGTCTCATGGTCTTATTTCTGCTTTTTGACGCGGCCCTTGCTGAGCGGCTCGGGCTCACCCTGATCGCCGCCGAGTCGGATCATCGTGGGGTAGAGGGTGTCCCACCATTCGTCGTAAGACGCGGCGAGCTTGGTGGTCAGTTCCGGCCGTTCCGGCGCAAGGTCGTTCCGGCAGGCCGGGTCTTTCTTCAGGTCGAACAGCGCCCAGCGTCCGGGCGGCGTGACGCCCCAGTGGAACTGGGCCTCGGCTTTGGTGTAAGTCGCCGCGGTGGCGCCTGCTTCCACGGAACGAAGGGTGGTGCACTGGCTGGAATATCGCTTGCACGCAGGGTCGTCGCACGGACGGCTGCGCACGAGGAGGAGGTCGCCTGTCTGCACGGAGGCCATCGCATATTTGTGCGCGGCCGCCAGGCCGCTGGGCCAGCGGCCGACGTGATGGAACAGCAGGCGGTCGTCGTGCCAACTGACCGGCGCCGCGGACTCGAGCAGCGGCCGGAGGGTGAAGCCTTCGAGTTTCGAGCCAAGTGCGGGCGGGAGGGTCGCGCCGGCGAGGTCGCAGAGCGTCGGCAGGACGTCGAGGTGGGCCGTCAGGTTCGAGACCGTGTGCGGCTGCCATTTCCCGGCCCATTTCCAGAGGGAGATGGCCCGCGAGCCGCCCTGCCAGATGGTGCATTTGCTGCCCCTCATGCCGGCGTTGAAGACATCCAGCCCGTGGGTCTGGCCGTTGTCGTTCATGAAGACGAGGATCGTGTTGTCCTCCAGCTTCCGGTCCCGGAGATGCCGCATCAGCCGTCCGAGGTTATGGTCGAGGTTGGCGACCATGCCGAGATAGGCGGCCTCCTCGTCGTCCACCTTGCCGCGGAACGGCGCCGTGAATTCCGCGGGGGCGGCCAGCGGCGCATGAGGCGAATAGGTGGCGAGGTAGCAGAAGAAAGGGGCGTCCTTGCGCTCATCGATGAAGGCCATGGCCTCGTCGAAAAAGACGTCCTCCCGGTAGCCTTTCCGCGGCTCGCGTTTGCGGTTGCGGATCATGACCGGATCGAAGTGGACGTTCGGGCCGCCGACATTGGTGGAGGACCATTCGAACCCGCGCTTCTCGGGAGCATAGTCCCCTTCGCCGCCCAGGTGCCACTTGCCGACGAAGCCCGTTCGGTAGCCTGCCTCCCGCAGGAGCTGCGGCAGGAGGACGGCATCCTTGTTCAGGTGTTCCCTCGGCAGCGTGGTGTGCGTGACGCCGTTGCGGAACTCGTGCATGCCCGTCAGGAGCGCCGCGCGCGTCGGCGAGCAGGACGGGCTCACGTAGAATTGTTCGAAGCGCACGCTCTGGTCGAAAAGCGTATCCAGATTAGGGGTCTTGAGCAATGGGTGCCCGTGCCGTCCGAGGTCGCCATAGCCCTGGTCGTCCGTCAGGATGAAGATGATGTTCGGTTTCGGCGGGGTTCCTTCGGCGGCCCGGAGCACGGCCGACGGCGAGAGCAGCAGGGTGGCGAGGAAGAGGAAAATCAGCTTCATGATGAGGGGTTCGGAAAGACGGCGTGTTTGCTTGGGGGCTTCCGTAGTCAGTCGCAATCTGACTCGGCGGGCGAGCGTGTAACGGAGAACACCTCAGCCAAAGGGGTCAGGCCGTACCTTGTTGTCGCTGAACCTAAAATCGAGTTAAAGTGGCGAGTTTAGGTTCACCAAGGGCGAGGGTACGGCCTGACCCCTTTGGCTGAGGGCTTTTACTTGGCGAGTGTCTTCACGCGGAGCCGGCGGTATTCCATCTGGCCGCGGTCGCCTTCGAGGCCGATGGGTCCGGTGGCGGGCAGCTTGAGGGTGGCTTCCAGGACTTCGCCGTTGCAGGTGGCGTGCGCGACGCCGCCCTTCACGATGACGACGAGCTCGTTCCAGTCCTGGGCCTTATACTGCTTGAGGTCCTTGTAGGGACCGGCGACGAGGAAGTCGCGGCATTGGAGCTGCGGCTTGCGCAGGTAGACGCCGCTGTCGGCGTTAGGCGTGGCGCGGAATTCGAGGCGCAGCTCGAAGTCCTCGGGGAATTCCCGGGTGGTCCAGAGCGCCTGGATGCGGCGTCCTTCGGCGGGCGTGGTGATCACGAGGCGTCCGTTGATGGCGCGGTAGCGTCCGTCGGCGCTCTCGGTCCGGCCGTCGAAAGACTCATCCGCCTTTACTTCCACGAACAGCGGGGCGCCGGGCTTGGGCGCACCCTTACGGGGAGGCGTGGCCCGGTAGCCCCAGCCGGTCAGGTCCTTGCCGTTGAACAGGCTCACGAAGCCTTCCTCCGGCTTGAAGTCGTCGG
>SYID01000243.1 GCA_005798925.1 Verrucomicrobiota bacterium | reverse complement strand
TGCCCTCCGAGGCGTCTGACGCCCTTTCGCGTCTGCACACCTCCCGCTGACGCATGACTCCGGCCCAGCTGAAGTCCTCCGCCGCAACCGACGCGCAGCCGCCCCGAGGCCTGTCGCGCGAGGCGCAGTCGCTCTGGTTCATCAAGAAAGGCGACTGGGAGTCGGCGCACAACATCGCCCAGGACATCGAGACTCCGGTCGGCTCCTGGCTCCATGCGCTGCTCCATCTCATCGAAGGCGACCTCGGCAACGCCCGCTATTGGTTCGCCGAAGCGGGGCGACCGGTGAAGAAGCCCTCGCAGACCGACGAACTCTGGGACGAAATCGCCGGAGTGGTGCTTAAGTAAGGAGTTGGGTTTGACGCATCGGGGCTTCCCGCCTCGATAGCCGCATGTCCGCTCAGCCACGCCGTGCCCTGACCGGCGTGCCATCGCACGCCTGGGCGGCCTGCGCCTGCTCGGAAGGCGCCGAGCGAAGCGTGATCGTCTTCCTAGCCTCGAACCTCGGCGCCGCGGAAACCTTCGCCGAAGAGACCGCCCAGCTGCTGACGCTGCTCAATGCCGCCCAGCCGGTCGCCCGCACCCTGACCGAGGCCGACGCGGCCGTCCCGGCCTTCGAAGCGGACTGCGACCTCCTAGGCGTCCTCTCGCTCCTCAGGCACGGCGGCCATGACGCGAAACGCCCGCTGCTCATCGCCTGCACGCCGGGCTCGCTCACCCGCCGCTCGCCCGCGCCCGAAGCCACGGCCAAGGCCGAGATCGTCGTCCGCAAGGGCGAGAAGCTCGCCCTGCGCGACTTCGCGCGACGCCTCGCCGAAGACTTCGGCTACGCCCACGAGGCCCTCTGCGAACAACCGGGCGAATACGCGCTCCGCGGCGGCATCCTCGACGTCTATCCGCTGAACGCGCAGATGCCCGTGCGCATCGACCTCTTCGGCGACGTCGTCGAGTCACTCCGCCCGTTCGATCCCGCGACGCAACGTAGCGAAGGCGAAATCGACGGCCTCGTCGTCTGCGCGCCGCGCGACGATTCCGGCTCCGCCCCCGAGGCGCCGTTCTTCCGGCACCTGCCGGCCGACGCGCTCATCATCTCGGTGGACCGCTGCCACGAAGACGTCCTCTGCGCCGAATTGCATGCGGCCGAGGTCGACGAGCTCGTGCTCGAGGAGACCGACGAGGCTCCGCCCGGCTACGCGGCGCACGCCCTCGAATCGACGCCCGCCGAATCCCTGCTCATCGGCTCCGCCACCGACGGCGCCGTGACGCGCCCCGCCCTCCTGCGGGCCGCCGCCTCGCTGGCCAAGGACGGACGACCCTGCCTGCTCGCCGGCGACACCGACGGCGCCGTCGACCGCCTCCACGCCGACGTCGCCGGCGCGAAGATCCGCGGCTTCGCCCCGCGCGTCATCCAGGGACGCTTCGGCGGCGGCATCCTCATCGCCCCGGACAAGCTGCCCGGCCTGCTCAAGGACGGCCTGCTCCTGCTGACCGAGCGAGAGCTCTTCGGCCGACGCAAGCGTCCGCTCGCCGTCCTCCCGCGCCGGCGCACCGCCGTCCGGGCCGCCGTCGGCCGCGCGCTCGACTTCGGCGAACTCGCCGACGGCGACGCGCTGGTGCACGCCACGCAGGGTGTCTGCCTCTTCCGCGGCATCAAGGCCCATGAGCATGACGGGCGCACCGAGGATTTCATCGGCCTGGAGTTCGCGCTGAAATCCATGCTGCACCTCCCCGTGCGGGAGTCGCATCTCCTCACGCGCTACATCGGCCTCGGCCGCGCCCACCCGAAGCTCTCCAAGCTCGGCGGAGGCGGCTGGGAGAAGTCGCGCAAGGCCGCCGAGAAGGCCACCGCCGACCTTGCCGCGCAACTGCTGGCCATGCAGGCCGCCCGCTCGACCAAGCCCGGCATCGCTCACCCCAAGGACGCGGACAACGTCTGGATGGGCGAGTTCGAACGGTCCTTCCCGCATCGCGAGACCCCGGACCAGGCGCGCGCGATCGCCGACGTGAAGGCCGACATGGAGCGACCCGCGCCGATGGACCGGCTCGTCAGCGGCGACGTCGGTGTCGGCAAGACCGAAGTCGCCCTCCGCGCCGCGTTCAAGTGCGTGCTCGGCGGACGCCAGGTCGCGATCCTCGCGCCCACGACCGTCCTCGCGCAGCAGCATTTCGAGAGCTTCAAGGAACGCCTCGCCCGCTGGCCCGTCTCCGTCGAGCTGCTCAGCGGCTACCGGACCGCCAAGCAGAAGGCCGACGTCCGGGCGCGCGCCGCGGCCGGCACCGTCGACGTCGTCGTCGGCACGCACGCGCTGCTCTCCGACGGGACCCGCTTCGGCAAGCTGGGCCTCGTCATCATCGCTGAGGAGCACCGCTGCGGCGTGCGCCACAAGGAACGCCTCAAAGAGCTGCGCGCCGAGGTGGACGTCCTCGCCATGAGCGCGACTCCGATCCCGCGGACGCTCTACCTCGCGCTCGTCGGCGCGCGCGACCTCAGCGTGATCGAGACCCCGCCGCGCGAGCGCCTGCCGATCCGTACCATCGTCCGCAGCCACGACGAAAAACTCGTGCGCGACGCCGTGAAGGCCGAGCTGGCCCGCGGCGGCCAGGTCTTCTACCTGCATAACCGCGTCGAGACGATCCAGGCCGTCGCCGAACGCCTTGCCGCGCTCCTGCCCAAGGCGCGCATCATCGTCGGCCACGGACAGATGCCCGCGGGCCAGCTCGAGGAGGTGATGTCGGCCTTCGTGGCCGGCGAATACGACGTGCTCGTCTGCACGACGATCATCGAGACCGGCCTGGACATCCCGAACTGCAACACGCTCATCATCGAAGGCGCCGACCGGTTCGGGCTCGCCCAGCTCTACCAGCTCCGCGGACGCGTGGGTCGCTTCAACCGCCAGGCCTACGCCTACCTTTTCCTGCACCGCCATGCCGCGCTGGTCGGCACGGCGCACCGCCGCCTGTCGGCCATCCGTCAGCATAACCAGCTCGGCGCCGGTTTCCGCATCGCCATGCGCGACCTCGAACTGCGCGGCGCCGGCAACATCCTCGGGGCGGCGCAGAGCGGCCACGTCGCGACCGTCGGGTTCGACCTTTATTGCCAGCTCCTCCGGCGGAGCGTCGCCAAGCTCCGCGGCGACAAGGGGGCGGTCGTCGAGCGCTGCGAGGTCCAGCTGGACTTCATCGACCACACCCAAGCCGCGCTGGGCACGGAACAGACCAACAGCAGCGACGGCGAGGTGCCCTTGCTGACCGCCACCCTCCCGTCGGACTGGATTCCGGAGACTCGCCTGCGCATCGAAGCCTTCCGCCGCATCGCGCTGGCGCTGGACGCCGCCGAGGTGGCCGAACTGAGGACTTCGCTGAAGGATCGTTACGGCAAGCTGCCTCCCGAGGCGGACGCCCTGCTCAGCCTCGCGGAGATCCGCTGCCTCGCCGAGGAGAAATGCGTCGTTTCTGTCACGACCGACGGCGCCGTGCTGCGTTGTCAGCAGGCGCTCGCCGGCCGGCCGCCTTCGCCGATTCTGGTGGGCAACCGGTTTCCCCGCTTGACCGTGCGAGAACCCCTGCGGAAACTGAAGGAAATCCGCGGCTTCCTCTCCAGGTTGCCCGCGCCTTCCGACCGATGAAATCCTTCCTGTCCTCCGCCCTGCTCATCCTGTGCGCCGTCGGTGCGTCCGCCCAGCTCAGGCAGCCGACGCTGGAGGAGGCCGCCGCCCGCCGTTGGTCGCAGTTGAATTCCGACCGCATCGCCGCCGACGCCGACGGCCAGGGCATCACCCTCTCGGACATCCGCCGGCAGATCGACCCGATCGTCGGCCAGCTGCGCGCGGCCGCCCGTTCGGACGTCGAGTTCGAACTCGCCTTGAAACAAGCCGCCGAAGAGACGCTGCGCTCCATGGCCGAACGCCAGCTGGTGATCGCCGAATTCCGGGCCAACACCCCCGAGCTCCCGGCCTCGTACGTCGACGCGGACATCGAGGAGACCATCCGCCGCGACTTCGGCGGCGACCGCAACCGCTTCGTCGCCTCCCTGCGGGCCGCCGGCACCACGCCCCTGGCCTACCGCAAGACCATCGAAGACCGGATCATCTTCGAATACATGGTCGGGCAGATCCGCCGCGCGGCCTGGGACGTGAACCCCGGCAAGCTGCAGGAGTATTACGACAAGAACAAGAACGACTTCGCCCGCAAGGAGCAGGTGAAACTCCGGCAGATCACGATCACCCAAGGGGCCGCCGAGAAGCCCGAGGAGACCGCCGCCCGCGCCGCCGCCTGGGCCGACGCGCTCCGGCACCCCGAGAAGATCGCCGGACTGATGGAGACCTACAAGATCGGCGGGAAGCCCCTCGCGGGAAAACCGAGCTTCGCCGACGTCGCCGAACGCATCAGCACCGACGACTATGCGCGCAAAGGCGGCGACGCCGGGTGGCGCAACCTCGACGACCTCAACCAAGCCGTCGTCGAAGCCCTCCGCACCACCCAGGTCGGCGAAGTCTCCGCCCCCTTGAAGTTCGACGTGGGCGCCGCGCCGCTGTATGTCATCGTGAGCCCCGAGGCCCGCCGGCCCGGCGGTTACGCGGCGGTCAACGAGCCGGAAGTGATGAACGAGATCGAGAACAAGGTCCGTTCCATCAACCTGAAGGCCGCGATCCAACGCTGGCTCGACGAGATCCGCGCCAAGCGCCACGTGCAACTGCGCTAAGATGGCCGTCCGCCGCCGCGCGCCAGCCGACCTGACGAAGGGCGGGCCTGCCTACGCCTGTCGGGCGTTTCCCCGGCGTTGCGCCGGCGTGCTGATCCATCCGACCGCCCTGCCGGGCGACGGCCCCGTCGGCTCCTTGGGCGCCGAGGCCCGCCGGTTCGTCGACATCCTCGCCGCCGCCGGTTTCGGCTGGTGGCAGGTCTGCCCGCTCGGTCCGACCGGCTTCGGCGACTCGCCCTACCAGGCCCTGTCCGTCTTCGCCGGCAACCCATACCTCCTCGACCTCGACGACCTCGTCGCACGGAAACTGCTCATGCCGGAGGAACGCGCGCCGCTACGCCGGGGGAGCGACGGCCGCACCGACTACGGACGCCTCTGGGATCAGCTGCGCCCGGCGCTGCAGCTCGCCGCCCGCCGCGGCGCCAAGGTCTTGAAGCAGAACGCCGCCTTCCGCCGCTTCCGCGGGCAGCAGGCCGGCTGGCTCGGCGCCTGGTGCCGCTTCTCCGCGCTCCGCGAAGCCAACGGCTTCGTCGCGCCGGACAAGTGGGCGGCCGACGACGCCCCGGCCGAAGCCGTGGCCGAGGCCGAAGTGCTGCAGTTCCTCTTTGCCGAGCAATGGAAGGCGCTCCGTGAATACGCGCACGGCAAGGGCGTCCGTTTCTTCGGCGACGAACCCATCTACGTCTCGGCCGACGGCTGCGACGCGAAGACGCGGCCGGAACTGTTCCAGCTCGACCCGCAGGGCCGGCCGACGGCCGTGGCCGGCGTGCCGCCGGATTACTTCGCCGCGGACGGGCAGCTCTGGGGGAATCCGCTCTACGACTGGGATCGCCACGCCGCCGACGGCTTCGCCTGGTGGCAGGCGCGCGTGCATCACGACCTCGAGCTCTTCGACGCGATCCGCATCGACCACTTCCGTGGCATCCATGATTACTGGAGCGTCCCCGCCGGCGCCCCCAACGCCCGCGAAGGCAAATGGCGCGACGGACCCGGGCTCGCGTTCACCGACGCGCTCGCCGGCCTCCCGCTCGTCGCCGAGGACCTCGGCCTGCTCTCGCCCGGCGTCGACGTGCTCCGGCGCGCCGCCGGCCTGCCCGGCATGTCGGTGCTGCAGTTCGGCTTCGGGGGACCGCCCGAAGGCAACCCGCACTTCCCCGCGAACATCACCGCGGACCGCGTCGTCTACACCGGCACGCATGACAACGACACGGTCGTCGGCTGGCACGCGCAAGCCTCCGCCGAGGAGCGCGCGCGGGTCGAGGCCGTGTTCGGCCCGATGACCGCGCCGCACGTCACGCTCGCCGAGGCCGCCCTGGCGTCGCCCGGCGTGGCGGCGTTCATCCCCGTGCAGGACCTGCTCGGGCTCGGCGCCGAAGCCCGCTTCAACACCCCGGGCAACCCGCAAGGCAACTGGGGTTGGCGCATGAGCGAGCTGCAGCTGACCACGCTCGCGGCCATGGCCGGCGCGTGGCGTCAACGGCTGAAGGCGACGGGCCGGCTCAGCGCGTGAGGCGACGGTACTTCGGGCGGCGCGGCGTGTCCGACTCGAGCCCGAGGCGTTTGCGACGGTCTTCGAGATAGTCGCCGTAGTTGCCTTCGTGCCAGACCACCGTGCTGTCGTCCTCGAACGCGAGGATGTGCGTGGCCACGCGGTCGAGGA
>SYID01000242.1 GCA_005798925.1 Verrucomicrobiota bacterium | reverse complement strand
GGAGGCGAGCAACGCGGCGAGCAGGACGCGAACGGACATGGAGGCGGACGGGCGGGTCAGGATTCCCGGCTTGGTCTGACTGGGTTTTTCGGCGGCGTTCAGGTCTCAGTGCATCTCGACCGCGCACGAACCCAGACCGCCACGGAAGTAGTTGAACTGCACGTTCGGATGGTCGGCGAGGAGGGACATCGGCACGGCGGCGTCCGCGAGGCGTTTCGAGATCATCAGGGCGGTCAGGCGCTGGCCCAGCGGGTTGTCGTGGGCGCCGGCGTGCCAGATCGAGACCTTGTCGGCGAGCCAGGTCTCCTGCGGGCCGACGGTGATGGCCATTTTCGGGACCATGGTGATGTTGCCGCCGCCGGAGGTGCGGGCGTTCTGGCTGAGGGTGACCGGGTGGAGTTCGACGATACGGGTGCCGAGCTGGCGGTATTCGGCCGGCGAGGGCGGGGCGTCCTTGTATTTGCCCGTGCGCTTCAGCGGGTCGTTGAAGGCCCAGTGCTTGATGTCGCCCTGGCCGCCCTGCATGACGGCGCAGCGGACGCCGGCGTGCCAGGTCTTCACGTAGTCGGCCACCTTGGCCTTGGGGAAGTGCAGGTTGGCTTCGGGCATCGCCAGTTTCTTCTGGATACGGTCGAAGCAGAGTTCGCGGTCGGCGCGTTCGAAGGAGAGCGCATGCGTCACCGGCACTTCCTTCTTCGTCTTCTCGTCATACCATTCGTCCATGCCCCAGAAGTGGGCGTGCTTGAGGCTGAGGCCGAGCTCGTTGACCAGGCGGGCGACGAGCGGGAGCTGTTCGGTCGGACCGATCGGTCCGCAGATGCCGACCGGATTGTCCGCCGTGGCCTGCTTCCAGGCGGCGACATACTCCAGCGCTTCGGCGAGGTAGAAGTCTTCGAGGGTGTCATACATCACCACCTTGAAGCCGGGACGCGAGAGCTGGCGCAGGTCGCGTTCGGTGAGCTTGGCGGCGTCTTGGATGAGCGCCGTGTCGAGCGTGGTGTAGTCCCACCAGTCGGGGGCGATGTGGCTGAGTTTGCGGGGCATTGTATCCAGGGGGCTAGAGTATGGAGTATCGAGTATCGGGGAGAATCAGGCGGACGGGGAGTCGGCTGGCTTCTCGCGGAAGAGGGCGAGGAAGACCGGGATGAGCACGGCGCTCATGATGGCAGGCACGAGCCAGATGGCCTTCCAATCATGGACGTTCTGGGCGTCGGTGTAGCGTTGGGCGACGACGCCGGAGAGCCAGGAGCCGACGAACATGCCGGCGCCGAGGGTGAAGACGGCATGGAGTCCTTGGGCGGAGGCGCGGAGGCTGTCGCCGGCGGCCTTGTCGACATACATGCGACCCATCACGAAGATGAAGTCATAGCACATGCCGTGCAGGAGGATGCCGCCGAGGACCATCCAGGTCGCGGTGGGCTGCTCGTGGAAGTAGGCGAAGAGGGCGAACCGGGCGGCCCAGGCGGCCATGCCGAGGATCATGATACGCTTGGCGCCGAGGATCGGCAGGAGGATCGGAAGCAGGAGCAGGAATCCGACTTCGGAGACCTGGCCGAGGGTCATCTTGGAGGCGTAGTCGGCGACGTTCATCTCGCTCAGGAAGGCGCCCGTCCAGGTGAAGTAGAAGCTCAGGGGGATGCAGATCAGGAACGAGCAGACCATGAACACCGCGAAGGAGCGGTCCTTGAAGAGCCTGAGCGCGTCGAGGCCCAGCAGTTTGCCGGCCGAGACGGGGCCGGCGTCACCCTTGGGCGGGGTGTTCGGCAACGTGAACGAGTAGAGCGCGATGGCGACGGCGACACCGCAGGCGAGGGTGAACATGCCGTTGTTGTCCGCGAGCTTCGCGAAGTTGACCACGTTGGCGGCGGCGATCCAGCCGGCGGAAGCGGCGGCCATGACGATCGGGAACCACTTCGCCGGATTCGGCGCATGGGTGAGGGTGATGGTGTTGATGAGGCCGTGTCCGGCCATGTACGTCAGGGTGTAGACGATCAGCGACGGGTAGAAGACGCCGAAGGTGGTCTGCTGGGAGATCCACCAGAGCAGGCCGGCTCCCAGGAGGTGCAGGACGCCGAGGAGACGCTGCGCGGGGACGTAGCGGTCGGCTATCACGCCGATGAGGAAGGGCGAGACGAGCGCGCCGATGGCGGTCGTGCCGTAGGCGAGGCCGATCTGGGTGCCGGTGAATTCCAGCTTCCCGAGGTACACGGCCATGGTGTTATACCAGCAGCTCCACACGAAGTAGTGGAGGAAGACCATCGTGGCCAGGCGGAGGTATAGGGTAGGGGTCATGGACTTTGGGGCGTCGTGGGGTTCGTGCATAAAGCTAGAGGGGTAGGGATAAGGAGAGGAAAATAGTCACCTCAGGCGTGACGGCGGATGGCTTCCCGGTAGGCAAGGGGCGGGAGTTCCTGGTGGCGCTGGAACTGACGATGGAAATACGCGGAGGTCGGGTAGCCGCACTGGTGCGCGATCTGTTTCACGGACTGATCCGTCTCGGCGAGCAGGCGGGCGGCCCGCGCGATGCGCAATTCATTCAGATACTGGGGGACGGAACGGCCGGTGCACTTCTTGAACAGGCGGCTGAAGGCGCTCTCGCTCAGGCCGGCCAGCCCGGCGAGCTCGGGCACGTAGAGCGGCTTGGCGAGGTTGGCCTTGATGTGGGCGACGACGTTGCCGATACGGTCGGAAGTCTGCGCGTCGGTGGTCGCATGGAAGCCGGGCGTGGCGATCTCCTTGAGCTCGTCGGAGCCCGCGGCTAGTTCGAGGAACTCGATCAGCAAGGCGAGCCGGCGCAGGCCATGGGCCTTGGGCATCCTGTGCAGGAGCGCGGCCGCCTGCTTGCGCGTGGCTCCGCGGAACTCTAGTCCTTGGCGTGCGCGCTCGAGCAGGCGGCGGATGGCGGCGACGGAGGAATGTTGCGTCCACTCCTCGCCGAAGAGGTTGGGACGGAACTGCACGAGGATCCATTCCACGCCGGATTGGCGGCCTTTGCGGTCGTTACGGAAATCGTGCGGAAGATCCGAGCCGAGCAGCAGGATCTCACCGACCTTGAGCGGCGTGATCTTGTCCCCGACCCAGCGCTCCGTGCCGCCGCGCAGGAGGAAGAAGATCTCGATCTCCGGATGGTGATGCCAGACGCAGCCGAAGTCGCGCTGGCTCAGGTGCTCGCAGGCGACGAGTTCGTTCGCCGAGGCGGGAGATTGCTGTTCCTTGATGAGACGCACGTTTATTTCTTCTTGGGTGCGGCCTTCTTAGGGGCGGGCTGACGGCCGAAGAACCACTTGGCTTCGCCGTTCCAGGCGTGGTCGGTCTCGAGGGTGCGCAGCTTGAGCTGGAAGCCGTGGGCGTTGAAGCGGGCGGAGGTCCAGCCGGTGGCGTTGGTGTTCTTGTTGAACACGTAGGCGCAGGCGAGGGTGCTGATGATGTGGATGCGGTTCTCCGAGGCCTGCGTCCATTCATGGGTGTGGCCATGGATGTAAGCCTTTACCTGGTCGCGCTTGGCGATCTCGGGCCAGAAGTCGGCGGTGTCCGTGAGGCCGCCCTTGTAGTGGCTGGTGTCGCCGCCCACCTGCGGGTTATGGTGGCCGACGAGGATGACCTGCTTGGTCGGGACTTCGTCGATCTTCGCGAGCACCCAGGCGATCTGTTCCGCGCCGAGCTTGCCGGCCGGTCCAGGCGACTGGTCGAGGGTGTCGAGCAGGATGAGGCG
>SYID01000032.1 GCA_005798925.1 Verrucomicrobiota bacterium | reverse complement strand
GAGCCTGACGAGCTAACCGGGCTGCTCCACCCTGCAATCAGTGGGAAGCGAAGGAGAAAGGCACGCGGGCAGGCCCGCAAGCCATTTCTTGTCCGACTTATTGGCCCGCAGAGCCGTCCAAAAAGGGTTGATGCAGGCAGGGCAGGGGGGAAGATTAACCACCCCCCTTTTTACGATGAGCGAAGAAACCCCTACGCCTCCCCCCGGCGACGTGCCCCCGGCTGAAGTCAAGCAGGTCGAGACCGACGAGGTCCTGGGCTCCAAGCGGGCCAAGAAGTCCTTCTGGCAGCGTATCGGCGCCAGCGGACTTTCGGTCTCCATCGCTTTCCACGCCCTGCTGGTCTTCATCGCCGCGGCCTACGTCGTCTCGACCGTCACCGACAACGCCAGGAAGGACCCTAATTCTTTCGCGACCGGAGCGGGCGGCGGTTCCGGCGGCGAACGCGTCAAGAACACCCAGCACAAGATCAAGCCGAAGAACGTCAAGTCGCTCGCCAAGACGACCACGCGCATCACGTCCAAGAGCGCTTCGGCTTCGATCGCCCTGCCGGACATGCCCAACGCGGCTTCGGCCTCGACGATGGTCTCCGGCATGATGGCCGGCGGTTCCTCCAAGGGCTTCGGCGGCGGCTCCGGCGGCGGCATCGGCACCGGCCGCGGCATGGGCTCCGGCGGCGGCAAGAACTTCGTGGCGAAGCCCGTCATGGGGGCCAACATCTTCTCCCAGCGTCTCGCGGTCTATTTCGACGCCTCGGCCTCCATGCTGCCCTACCTTGAGCGCGTGGAGGCGGAGATCCGCGACAAGTTCCCCGACGCCGACGTCTTCCTGAGCAACGGCGTCTTCATCGACGTCCACGACAACGAGATCGTCGGCGGCGACAAGTTCAAGGGCACGCCTTTCCTCAACCGCCCCACCGGCGGCGGTTCGAAGAAGAACGCCAAGGGCGAACTCGTCCCCACCGAGACCGACGTGAACAAGCTCACCACGCAGGGCCGCAGCATCTACAAGAAGTACGCACAGAACTTCAAGGTCGGCTCCGTCGGCGGCTGGCTCGACGTGCTCAAGGACGACCGCACCTACGACGCCCTCATCGTCTTCTCCGACTTCCAGGACGGCGTCCGCCAGATCCGCACCAAGGCCGTCGGCAACGTGCCCGCCTACAAGCCCGACAAGGGCATGCGCGCGGACCCGCCCGTGGTCTTCTCCGACCGCACCAACCAAGGCGCCGGTTTCTCCCGTTCCGTCACCCTGATCGCCAGCGGCGGGGCTTCCGGTCAGCCGGTCGTGCAGTGCAAGGACACGACGGGCCTGATCGTCGGCATGGTCGCCCTCGGCTCCGGCATCCCCGCGGGCACCACGGTCACCGAGATCAAGGAGAATGTCAGTTTCACCCTGAGCAAGCCGCTCACCGCCATGGCCACCGGGCGGGTGACCTGCAATAACGGCGGGGACAAGCGTTTTCCCGAGGAGAAGAAGTGGGAGGACGAGTGGGAGAAGGCCTTCGCCGGCGCGCGCGAGAACAAGGGCCCCCGTCTCTACCTCATCAGCACTTCGCGCGCCTATGGCAACAAGCCCGGCACCATCCTCCAGCGTTGCGTCTCGGCTTCCGATGGCGGGGCCATCATGGTGAAGTTCGGCAACGGCAAGAAAGGCGAGAACACGCTCAACAACCTGCATAATTACGACGACCTGTACGTCGGCATGCCGGTCAGCGGACGCGGCGTCCCGACGGGCGCGACGCTGGTCTCGATGCCGACCTTCAAGAACATCCCGGATCCCGACGATCCCGAGAAGAAGCGGCAGAAGCGCGTGGTGGACCGGCAGCTCACGATCTCGGCTCCGCTCACCGATGACGCCCTCAACGCGGTCTTCGCCTTCACGCCGCTCGTCCAGGCGGTCGGGACGCTCGCCAAGGACTCCAAGACCATCGAAGACGTCTCCGGTTCGATCGACCTCAAGTCCGGCATGTCCATCATGGACGGCCGTTTTCCTCCCGGCACCAAAGTCGTCGCCGTCGTGCCGAACAAGCTCTCCCCGGGTTTCTTCACCGTGGAAATGTCCGCTCCGGCCGCCTCCGCCGCCGCCAACGCGGTCCTGCGATTCCGTCCGGCGGATTCGAGCACCGGCAATTCCCGCGGCGGCGCGCCTGTGCGCTGAGTCATCTGCCTGCGCGGTTCCCGGAGGCCAAGCCGCTCGGCTTGGCCTTTCCGTCGGCGCGGATCTGCCGGCCTAGCCTTTGGTCTTCCGTCGGACAAGGTCCGCTCTTAGGATGGCGGCCCTTCACCGATGCGCCGATTCGCCGCTTTCGCCCTGCTTGTCCTGCTGCCGGTCCTGGCGTCCGCCCAGGCCGTTGGCGCCGCCCCCGAGGCAGCGTCGTCGCGCGTCGCCGTCTATCTCGATTGCTCCGACTCGATGGCTCCCTATCTCCCGGCGGTCGAAGCCGAAGTCCGCAAGCAGTTCCCCGACGCGGACGTCTTCAGCGTCCCGGCGATCAAGGTCTGGGTCGACGGCGTCGCCGTCCGCGGCGGCGGCCCCTCGGTCCTCCCGCATCGGCCGGCCGCGACCGGTCCGCGTGTCTCCACCGATGCGAGCCGCATGACGCCGGTCGGCCGTGAGCTGCTCACCCGCTATGCCGGCAATTTCGAGACCGGTTCCGTCGGCGCCTGGGTCGATATCCTCCGTCGCGAGAAACGCTACGCCGCCTTGGTGATCTTCTCGGACTTCAACGACCAAGTCCTCCAGACCCGCGCCGGGGCCGGCCAGGTCTACGTCGATGACGCCGCCCAGCGCGCCTTGCCCGAAGCGGAGGTCGCCGACGCGCGCACCGTCGCCGAGAAGGTCTGGGAAGACGCTTGGGTCGGCTCCTTCGAGTCGGCCAAGGTCGGTCAGGGTCCTGCGCTCTATCTGTTCTCGACGCGCCATCCGGCCGCCCGCGTGCTCCAGAAATGCGCCGAGGTTTCCGGCGGCAAGTTCACGCTGGTCGACCGGCTTCGACCCGACGGCCCGCAGCGTCCTGGCAACTGAGGTCCGTTCCTGAGGGCTTCGCGAGGGCGAGGCCTCGGGGATGAACGACCGCTCCCTGCGTTGAGTCGGTCGCCGGTCCGCTAACCTGCGGGCCATGCCTCCGGCTGAACCTCTCGTGGCCTCGCGCCGTCGTCCTCGCTCATGGCGGAGCCTGGCCGGTTCCTTGCTCCTTCATGGCGCGCTGGTCGTGGTCGCCTGCTGGGTCGTCCTGCGGACGCCGACCCGTCCGACGCCGGCGAAGGAATTCGTCGCGCATGCCGTCGCCGGCGGAAGGTCCGGCGCGCCCGCTACCGTCCATCCGGTGCAGCGTAAGCCCAAGGTCGTCGTGCCGGCGAAGCGGCTCGTCTCGAAGTCCGCGTCCGCGACGTTGGCGCTGCCGCCGATGAAGCCGATGACGCCGGAGATGGGGTTGGCCGGATTGTCCGCCGGGCAAGGGAAGGGCGGCTTCGGCCGCGGGCTCGGTTCCTTCGGCGGCAATGGTCTCGGCGCGGGCTTAGGCAATCGGGCGGGGTTCGTCGGCCGTCCGGTCATGGGCGCGTTCATCCGCGCGAAGCGCGTCGCGGTCTACTTGGACTGCTCGGGCTCGATGCGTAGTTACCTGCCACGCGTCGAGGCCGAGATCCGGAAGGAATTCCCGGACGCGGACGTCTTCCGCTTCGACGGCGCGCGGGTCGTGGGCTTGGGCGACATGGTCGTGCATGGGCGTCGCTTCCATGGCACGGCGCCCAAGCTGCGCGAGGGACCGACGCAGACGGTGCTGGAGACGCTCACGCCTAACGGTCGCTCGGTGCAGGCGAAGGTACGCACCGCCTGCGAGAAGGGCTCGCTCGGGGCCTGGGTGGATCGCCTGCTGGCCGAGCCTTACGACGCCTTGGTGGTCTTCTCCGATTTCCAGGACGGCGTCCGCCTGTACGAGGCGAAGAAGGGGGAGCCGAAATTGGTCTATTCGGACAGCTCCTATCACAAGGTCGGCGGAGCGCAGAAGGGGCATGCCCGTTGGCAGCGCGAGTGGCTGGAGGCCTTCGGCAAGGCCCCGCAGGGCGCGGGACCCCGGCTCTACCTGTTCACCGTCCAGCAGGAGCCGCAGGCCTTCCTGCAGGCCTGCGTAGCGGCTTCCGGCGGGTCGTCCACGTCGGTGTCCTGGTTGCGCAAGGGCGACGGGAGGCCGCCTTGACGGTTGCACCTTCGGGCGGGACGGCTTGGATAGGCGCATGGTCCCTTTCACGGCGGATTACCGCGCCAATTTCTCCGACACCGACGCCGCGGGCATCGTGCACTTTTCGACCATCTTCTTCTGGGTCGAGGCGACCGAGGAAGCCCTCTTCCGTCATCTCAAGCTGCCGTTCCTCCGGACCGAAGGCGCCAAACTGACCGGCTTCCCCCGCGTGCGCGTGGAGTGCGATTTCCTTTCGCCGATCTACCGGGAGGACGTCGTGACCGTCGCGCTGACGCCCGCCGAAATCGGCGACAAGAAGCTCGTCTGGGCCTTCCACACCTCGGTTGGCGGACGCGCCGTCGCCAAAGGGGCCCTCACCACCGTCTATGCCTGGCGTGAAGGGCAGGGGCCGATGTCGGCCGCGCTGGTGCCTCTCGAGGTCAAGGCGGCGTTGCAACGGCATTTCGGCGCGTGATGACGGACGCCGCGAACCAGTCGGGCAAGGTCTCGCGGTTCGGCCTGGTCGTCGTGATCGTCTGCGGCTTGCTCTGGACGACCATCGGTTTCCGCGGGGGGCCGCTGCATGCCGACGAAGCCGTGCAGTGGTCCTTGGCCAGGGAACTCTCCGCGGGCACGCCTTACAGCGCGCATCAGGACAAGTTCCACGGACCGACCTTGGCCACGGCCTTGCTCGTCTCGGCGAAGCTGACCGGGACCGCGCCGATGGAGATGTCCGAGCATTACCTCCGCAGCGTCGTCTCGGTCTTTGTCGGGCTCATGGCGGCGGCGGCCTTGGTTCTGCCGGGAGTCGCCAAGGCGCCGCGTTATGCCACGGCGGCTTTCATCGTGCTCACCGGCGGCTGCACGCCGTTCGGCTATTACTACGTCCAGGAGATGCTCCTGACGGCGGGCTTCGTATGGGGCGTCGCCTTGTGGATGCGCGCCGAAGGGACGTCGGCGACTTCGCGTTGGCGGATCCTTTCCGGCGTCGCCTTCGGCTTTGCCCTTGCCTGCAAGGTCACCGCCGCCGCCTACCTGGTCTTCTTCCTCGTGGCTCTCCTGTTGCTGCGCTGTTTCGTTCCCGATCGCCGCTGGCTGCGTTTCGGTTTCGGCTTGGTCGCTTCCTGGGCACTGTTCCAGTCCGTCGGCTTCACCGATCTGCCCGGACTAAAGACCTGGTGGCTGCAGCTGGCGAGGGCCTTGGGCGTGGCGAGCGGCCGATCCGAAGACACGCTCTTGGCCGTCAGCCTCGCCCCTTGGGGCTGGGCCGCGGCCTGGCTGACGGTCTTCGCGCTGGCTCGTTCCGGTTTCGCGCGCACCGCCTGGCGGAGCCGTCATGAGGCCGACCTGCCGTGCCTGGTCGCCGGCCTCGTGTTCTTGTTCCACCTTGCGTTGCCTTACAAGACGCCGTGGCTCCTGCTGCTGGTCTTCTCGCTGCCCCTCGCGCTCGCCTTGCCCTATCTGATCGCCGGCAGGACCGCGCGGGCGTTCCTGCTCTCGCCGGCTTTGGCGGCGGTGGGCCTCCTGGCGCACCGATCCTTGGCCGCGCACTCGCCGACTTCGGCCGAGGTGACGGTTTTCCAGTCTCAGGTCGCCCGGCTGGCCAAGGCCTACGGGGATAAGTTCTATGTCGCCGTCGAAGGCGGCCATTATTGGCCCCTGCCTTATTACCTGAGGGGTCATCCCGTGGGCTTCGGCGAATTTCCCCAGGCGGCCAGGGCGCCGTTGCGCCTCGTCCCGGCGACGGACGCCAGCGAGCCGGTCGTGCCCGGGTACGTGGTCACGAGTCTGACGCTCCGGGAGGGCGGGGATCGCTACTGGGTGCTGGTTGCCAAAGGCTACGAAAGCGTTTTCGTGAACGTGAAGTAAGCCATGGAAGACACCCCGATCATCCACAATTTCTCCCATGAGGCCTTCGGCTCCCGTTTCTGGGTCCGCATCGCCTCCGAGGACGGCGTCTATGCCCGCAACGCCGCCGAGGCCTTGTTCCAGCTGCTCGACGACCTCGATTTCCAGACCGACCTGCGGCATGACAGCGGTCCGGTCGCCTCGATCAACCTGATGCCCGAGGGCGCGATGATCGCCGCCTCGGAGCACGTCCAGGCCCTCTGGAACTTCTCGAAGGACGCCGCCGCCGAAACCGGCCGGGCGTTCGACGTCACCGCCGGCGCGCTTTTCCGCTACTGGCGCGAACGCGGCGACCTCGGTTTCAATCCCGACGACGCCGCCTGGACCCAGGTCATGAACGCCTATCGCGAAGGCGCGTTCCGTCTCGAGGGCTGCGAACTGCATTGCGACAAGTTCGGCGCCGCCGTCGATTTCGGCGCGATCGTCCGCGGCTACGCCCTCGACCGCATGGCCGACATGCTGGAGAGCAGCTGGGGCATCCACCGCGCCCTGCTGATGGCTTCGGGCAGCGTGACCCTCGCGCTCGACCCTCCCGGCGAGTCGGCCGGCTGGCGCATCGGCGTCGGCGCGGACGCCGAGCTCAAGCTCTGCCGTTTCGCGATGGCGAGCAAGGCCGCGGATTCCGCCCGGAACAACCTTGTCGACCCTCGCGCCGGTCAGCCCGTGCCGCCGGCGGGGCCCGTCCGTGCCATCGCGACCTCCGCCCTCGAGGCGGAAGGGCTGGCCATGGCCGGCGCCGTGCTCAACCCCGCCGAAGCCGAGGAGTTCGTCAACCGCGGCTGCAGCCGCGGGCTCTGGCTGCCGGACGGCACCAAGCTCGGTTCGGTGACTTATTTCGAAGTCACGGCGCGGCCGGGGTCGGGCGCCTCGCCGGCGGCGTCGCCCGAGGCGGCTAGTTGAGGCGCGACTCGATCTCGTTCAGCAGCGTCTCGCGATCGCCGGAGAACAGGTAGGTGTCCGAGCCCAGGCGGCGTAGCGCGGCCCGCAGGGTCTCCTTCGGCGGCCGGCGGTTGAGCATCAGCCGGCGGAGGTAGGTCTCGAGATCGCCGGAGATCCGGGGGTGGTCCAGCTTGAGCTGCACGATCTGCATCAGCACGCCTTGGTTGGCTTCGTTCTGGAGGTGGGCCTGGATGAGCACGTCGTTGGCCTCGTCGTATCGCTTCGCGGCGATCAGTTTGCGGCTGGCCGCGGTCAGGACTTGCGGCGGCACGCTCCGGTTCTGCATGAGTTTCTGCAGGTTGATCAGGCCGATCTCCGTCTGTCCGTCGGCGAAGTAGGCGATCGTCCGGAGGGCTTCGAAGGCGATGCGCGTCTCCGCCACCCAATGATCCCGCTCGGCCTGCTTGTAGAGGGCGTCGACCAGGAGGATCGCCTCGCGCGGCCTGTTCGCGTTGAGCAGGCATTCCACGTTCACCAGGTCGAAGCGCACCCGGTTGCTGAAACGGCGTTCCTTGGCGAGCTGGGCGAGACGGGTGGTCAGCGCCACGTCCGCCGTGTCGTTGCCATAGCGGGCCAGATCAAGCATGGCCAGTTCCTGGAGGCCGAAACGCGCCTCATAACGTGCGATCAGGGCTTCCCGGCGGGCGCGTTCGGCTTCGCCCGGCAGCAGGTAGAGGGACTGCAGCATCGGTCCGGGCTTGTCGGGCATGCTGATCGCGAGCAGGTCGAGGGCGTCCTTCGCGCCGCGCAGGTCGCCGCTTTCCTTGAGCCAGCGGGCCTTCATCTCGAGCAGTCGGACGCCGGCGGGGTAGGTCGCGAGGGCGGTGTCGAGTTCGGCGCGGGCCGCGGCGCGGTCGTCGGTCTCCCAGAGGATCTGGCAGTTGAGCAGATACCCGTCGGCCGTCTCGGTCAGCCGATAGGCCTTGATGAGCCGCGCGGCCTCGGCGTATTCGCCGCGCAGGAAGTGGGCCTGGGCCGAGGCCAGCCGCAGGTCGGCTTGGATCAGCGGGTCGAGGCCGGGGTCCGCGAGCTGCTTGCCGGCCGTGGCGATCAGCCGCGCGTCCTGGTCCAGCATGAAGCAACGCTGGACGTAATAACGGAAGTATTCCCGGTCATGACGGGCGAACTCCAGCGACCCCTCCAGCAGCTGGTAGGCGTCGAGCGGCCGCTGGAAGGCGAAGAAGAGGTCGGCGCAGAGCCGCTGCGCTTCCAGATTGGCCGGGGTGAGCTGCGCGCCGGTGCCGATGTAGCGGGCGAACTCGGCATAGTCCTGGCGGGCGAGGGCGGCCTTCGCGACCTGGACGAAATACTCGCCTTTGCGGTAGAGGTGCGCGGCTCGTCCGTAGGAATCCTTCGCCGTGAGGAGCTTGGCGCGGGCCTTGAGCCGGATCTGCTCCTTGTCGAGGAACAGGTTGGCGGCGGAGTCGGCCAAAGTGTCGGGGAGGTAGAGATACATGTCCGCCCGCCGGGTGGAGGGGATGCCGTTCATGAACCGCTCCTTGAAGTAGTTCATCTCCGACAAGCCGACCCAGAGCACGATCAGGAAGGCCGGGGAGAGCAGGGCCAGTCGCCGCCAGTTCGGCCGGTATTTGCGTTCTTTATAGCCGATGGTCTCGACGATGACCAACCCCAGCAGGATGGCGTGGCTTGAGCGGGAACTCTGCCCTTGGCCGTAGACGTAGCGGGGTTCGGCTGACATGCCTGCCACGATGTTCGTGCTGCGATCGGCGTCGGCAAGCGCGGATTTGCCCTCAGAGCCTCGCGACGGCCTCGTCCGCCGTCCCGGCGGCCGCCAGGCAGGTCTGCCCGACGCAGACGGCGAAGCCCACGGCCGTGGGTTCTTCGAGCAGGAACACGAGACGGAAGGGCCGCTCGTGCGGAGGCGTCCGTTCGTCGCCGAGCAAGGCCGCGCGCAGTTCCGCCCAGCCGCCGGCCGCTTTCACGGCGGCGTGACCGAGCGCGAAACGGGCGATGCCGTCGAGGGCGTGGGCGATGCCGTTCGGGACGTTCCTGCAGAGGCCGCCGTACGCGGTCGAGAGGTCGGCGAACTCGCGCGCCCAGCGCGGGTCGGCGGAAAGCATCTGGAGCTGGCCGAAGCCGTGGAGCAGGGAGGAGTTGCCCGCCGGGACGGCGTTATCGAACCAGTCTTTCTGGCGGACGGAAAGGTCGTCACGCTCGGCCGGCACGACGAAGGCGCCGACGGAATGGGGGTCGCCGAAGCGGCCTAGCGCCGCGAGCAGGAGGCGCTCGGCACGGGCGGCGTGAGGGTGTTCCGTGCCGGGGCGGACCCAGGGCGCGTAGGCGGCGAGCGCGAGCTCGGTTTCGGCGAGCCACGCGAAGTCGCTGAGGTTGCCGTCGAGGGTGGTCTTGTCGCCGTGCGCGACGGACAGCAGTCGGGCGCCGTCATCCCGGGCGAAGCGCGCCCAGAGGATGGCTTCCGTCTCGAGCGCGAGTTCGACCCAATCCTTGCGGCCAAGGATCCAGCCGGCCTTCGCGAGGTTGCCGATGAGGAGGGCGTTCCAGCTGAGGAGGTTCTTGTCATCCCGGGCCGGCTGCGGTCGTCGGTCGCGCAGCGCCAGCAGCTTGGCGCGGGCTGCGGCGAAACGCTTCCGGGCGGCGTGGTCGCCCTTGAGCTTCGGGATGTTCTTGCCCTCGAAGTTGCCCTGGTCAGAGAGGCCGTAGGCCTGCGCGAAAGGGAAAGCCTCTTCGCCCAGCGCGGCGGCCACTTCAGGGGCCGTCCAGACGTAGGTGGTGCCTTCGTGGTGATCCGTGTCGGCGTCCAGCGAGGCCGCGAACAGCCCGTCGGCCGTGCGCATCTCGCGGAGGAGCCATCCGACCGTCTCTTCGCAGATGTCGGCGTAGAGCGGGTCGCGGTAGCGGGCCCAGGCCTCGGCGTAGGTGCCGAGCAGCTGGGCGTTGTCTTAGAGCATCTTCTCGAAGTGCGGCACCGTCCAGTCGCGGTCCACGCAGTAGCGATGGAAGCCGCCGCCGACTTGGTCGAAGAGTCCGCCGCGGGCCATGGCGCCGAGGGTGATGGTCAGGACGGCGTCGATGCGCGTCGCGAGGGCCCGGTCGGCTTCGACCGCGGCGGCGCCGCGCAGGCCGAGCAGGAGGTTGAGCGTGTGCGGGGAGGGGAATTTCGGCGCCGCCCCGAAGCCGCCATAGGTGTCGTCATGCTGTTCGCAGAGGCGGCGGGCGGCTGTGACGAGGTCGTCCGGCGTCGGCGCGCTCCCGTCGGCGTCGGGCGCCCGGGTCTGGTGGGTGAGGTTCCGGGCGATGGCGTCGGCGTTGGCGGCGAGCTCGGACTTGTTCCGGTGGTAGAAATCCGCGACGCGCATCAGCAGCTGGGGCCACGGTACCTGGCCGTGGCCGCGGTCCTCGGGCGGGAAATAGGTGCCGCCGAAGAACGGACGTCCGTCCGGCAGGCAGAAGCAGTTGAGGGGCCAGCCGCCGTGGCCTTGGATCATCTGCACGGCGTCCATCATCAGCTTGTCGACCTCGGGGCGTTCCTCGCGGTCGACCTTGACGCAGACGAAGTGCTGGTTCATCAGGTCGGCGATCCAAGGCTGCTCGAAGGATTCGCGGGCCATCACGTGGCACCAGTGGCACGACGAGTAGCCGACGGAGACCAGGACGGGCTTGTCCTCGGCCTTGGCCGTCGCGAAGGCCTCGGCGCACCAAGGCCACCAGTGCACGGGGTTGGCCGCATGCTGGCGGAGGTAGAGCGAGTTTTCGTGGGCCAGGCGGTTCGACACGTCAGCAAGGTTGGCATCCGTCGGCCGGGCGCAACAAAGACCGTTTCCAAGCCGTTCGACTTGCAGGGGAGGGGGTCGCGGGCAAAGGTCTCGGGGTGCCTTTCGCCCGCCCCAGCCGCGTCCTCGGCCGTCCTTCCGGACGGTCCGTGCCGGGGCCTGCCTGACCATGTCGACCATCCGCATCCTCGAGCCGACCGTGGCCAACCAGATCGCCGCCGGCGAGGGGGTGGAGCGCCCGGCCGCGGTCATCAAGGAGCTGCTGGAGAACTCCCTCGACGCCGGCGCCCGCCGCGTGACGGTGGACTTCTCCCGCGGGGGCAAGGCCCGCATGATCGTCGAAGACGACGGCAAGGGCATGACGGGCGACGAAGCCCTGCTGAGCCTCGAACGCCACGCGACCAGCAAGATCCGGCTGGCCGCAGACCTCGACCGGATCGCGACCTTCGGTTTCCGCGGCGAGGCGCTGCCTTCGATCGCCAGCGTGGCCCGCTTCACGATGCAGACGCGTCCGGCCGCGGCCCCCTCGGGCACGGAGATCGCGGTCAACGGCGGCAAGCTCGTCCACCGCCGCGACCACGGCATGGCGCCGGGCACGCGCATCGAGGTCGCGAATCTTTTCCATCCCGTCCCGGCCCGCCTGAAGTTCCTGAAGTCCGACGAGACCGAGGCCGCGCACATCGTCCGCCTCGTCCGCCTCTACGCCATCGCCCATCCGGAGGTCGGTTTCCTGCTGCGCGAAGACGGCCGCGAGATCTTCCGCTCGCCGGGCAATGCGCCTTTGCTGGACCGCGTCCGCGAGATCTGGGGACGTCAGGTCGCCGAGGAGGTCACGCTGATGCCGCTGTTCGAACGTCCGGGCATGCGTCTCAGCGGGCTGCTGGGCAGGCCGGGCGTCAGCCGCGGCACCCGCCAGGATCTCGTCACGGTCGTCAACGGCCGACCCGTGGACAGCCGGACGATGGCCTTCGCGCTGACGGAGAGTTATCACACGCTGATCCCGAAGGGGCGCTATCCGCTGGCCTTCGTCTTCCTGGAGATGGATCCGGCGTGGGTCGACGTGAACGTCCACCCGGCCAAGCGCGAGGTGCGCTTCCGCGACGAAGCCAAGGTCCGCAATTTCCTGATCGAGTCCGTCCTCGCGGTCCTGCGCGCCCGCGCCGACGACGGCCTGCCGACCGAGACCGTCCCGACGATCGCGCCGGCCACTCCTTTGGCCGTCGCCGTCCCGGCCGTCAGCGCGCCGGTCTCCGCCGGAGCCACGCCCCCGCCTTACGTCCCTCCCGCCGCGTCAGGATCCGTTTCTCCGTCCCACGCCCCGACCGTCCGTCTCGGCTGGCGTCTCCTGTCGCGCCTGCGCGAAGAGCGCGCCGTCTTCGAGACTCCCACCGGACTAGCCGTGCTCGATCTCGGCGCCGCGCATCAGCGCGTGCTTTACGAGTCCATCCTCGCGCAGTTCACCGCGCAGAAGCCCGTCAGCCAGCCGCTCCTCGTGCCCTTGAGCATCGAGCTCGAGCCGCTGCCCGCCGCGGTGCTCAAGGAGCGACTGTCGTTGCTGGCCTCCGCCGGCTTCGACTTCGAGGAATACGGCCGTAACTTCTGGCGTATCCAGGCGCTGCCGGCATGGCTTGAGCCGGAGCAAGCGCTGGCCTTCGTGCGCGACCTGCTCGCCGAGATGGCCCGTCGGGAAGGCGATTTTGGCCGGCCCTCGCTGGCTTATGACGCCTTGGCCAAACTCGCCGTCAACAAAGCCCGCCGCAAGGGCGACAACCTCTCGGACGGCGAACTGATGGAGCTCGTCCAGGCTTTGTTCCGCACCGCCCAGCCGGGCACCTGCCCGCGGGGTCGCCGGACGTATGTCGAGTGGACGGACGCCGACCTGACGCGCCGTTTCGGCTGATCAGCGGCGGCCCTTATGGCGCTTCGGCGTGGCCGGCTTGCCGGTACGCAGGGCCTCGATCTGGTCGCGCAGGGTGGCCGCGCGCTCGAACTGTAGCTCGTCCGCTGCCGCGAGCATCTCGGCCTCCATGTCGGCCAGCACGCGCGCGATGTCACGGTCGTCGGTGCCCTCGCCCACCGCCAGCGCCGCGTCGGCCTCGAGCTCGACCAGGCTCTCCTCGATCTTGCGCTGCGTGCTCTTGGGCGTGATGCCGTGCTTGGTGTTGTAGGCTTCCTGGCGCTTGCGGCGGTCGCCGCAGATCGTGAGGGCGCGCGTGAGGGACTTCGTCATCACGTCGGCGTAGAGCAGTACCTTGCCTTCCAGGTGACGCGCCGCACGGCCGGAGGTCTGGATGAGGCTCGTCTCGCTGCGGAGGAAGCCTTCCTTATCGGCGTCAAGGATGCCCACGAGCGCTACTTCAGGCAGGTCGAGGCCTTCGCGGAGGAGATTGACCCCCACGAGGACGTCGAAGTGGCCGGCGCGCAGGCGACGGAGGATCTCGACGCGTTCGATCGCATCGATGTCGGAGTGCAGGTATTCGACCTTCAGGCCGCTGTCCCGCATGAAGTTGGCGAGGTCCTCGGACATCCGTTTCGTCAGCGTCGTGACGAGCGTGCGGTAGCCGCGTGCCGCGACGGCCTTGGCTTCCCCGATGATGTCCTCGACCTGGCCGGCGATCGGACGGACTTCCATGATCGGATCCAGCAGGCCCGTCGGACGGATGACCTGCTCGGCGATGACGGCCGAGACTTTGTATTCGTGGGGCGCCGGCGTGGCGGAGACATAGACCGCCTGGTCGACGAGTTCGTCGAATTCTTCCGGACGGAGCGGGCGGTTCTCGAGGGCGGAGGGCAGACGGAAGCCGAATTCGACGAGGCGCTCCTTGCGGGCGCGGTCACCATGATACATCCCGCCGATCTGGGAGACCGAGACGTGGCTCTCGTCGATGAAGACGAGCTTGTCCTTCGGGAAGAAGTCCAGGAGGCAGTGCGGGCGCTCGCCGGGGCGGCGGCCGGACATGTGCATCGAGTAGTTCTCGATGCCCGGGCAGAAGCCCGTCTCGCGGAGCATCTCGAGGTCGTGCTCGACCCGCATGCGGATGCGCTGGGCCTCCACGAGGCGGTTCGTCTTCTCGAAATAGGCCACGCGTTCCTCGAGCTCGGCGCGGATGGCGTCGCCGGCGGCCTTCACCCGGCCCGGGGCCATCACGTATTGGTTGGCCGGATAAAGGTCGAACTTCTGGAGCTGCTTGCCCGGCTTCACGCTGACCGGGTCGAGTTCGCGGATGGCCTCGAGCGTGTCGCCCCAGAATTCCAGGCGGACGGCGGATTCCATGTAGGCCGGCCAGACGTCGATCGTCTCGCCGCGGGCGCGGAAGTTGCAGCGCTCCAGGATGGCGTCGTTACGCACGTATTGGTTGGCCACCAGCTTCGCCAGGAGCTCGTCGCGGCGCAGGGTCATGCCCGTCTTCAGCGCGATCATCGCGGCCAGGAAGTCCTCGGGCGAGCCGAGGCCGTAGATGCAGGACACCGAGGCGATCACGATCACGTCCCGGCGGGAGAGCAGGGCGCTGCTGGCGCTGATACGCAGGCGCTCGATGTCCTCGTTGATGGCCGAATCCTTCTCGATGAAGGTGTCCGTCGCCGGCACGTAGGCTTC
>SYID01000241.1 GCA_005798925.1 Verrucomicrobiota bacterium | reverse complement strand
TCGCGCCGCCATCAGCGTGATCTTCGTGACTATTCCGTCGAGGCGCACCTCGCGCTGATCACCGAAGCCGCCACTTCGTCGCAAGTCACGCTGCTCGGCTACTCCATGGGTGGCCGTCTCGCCCTCCATTGGGCGCTCGCTCATCCGGAAAGAGTCGCACGCCTCATCCTCATCGGCGCGAGCCCCGGCCTTGCCACTCCCGCCGAACGTGAGGAACGACGCCTGGGCGACGCCACGCTCGCCGACTTCATCCGCACCCGCGGAGTCGAGGCGTTCTTCAGATATTGGCATAACCAGACCTTCTTCCAGCCGCTGCTCCGGCTGCCCGAGGAGCGCCTGCGTCCGATCCTGGAACGGCGTCTTCGCAACGACCCCGAAGGCCTGGCACTCAGCCTCGACAACGTCGGCACGGGCACCCTCCCCTCCCTCTGGCCTCGCCTCAAGGAACTCCGTTGCCCCGTCGACCTGATCACGGGCGAGCATGACGAGAAGTTCACCCGGCTCGCCTGGGAGATGGGAGCCCACCTCCCCAGGGCCCGACATAGCGTGATCGAAGGAGCCGGTCACGCCGTCCACCTCGAAAGGCCGGACGACGTGGCGATGCTCCTGCGCTGAAACTCAGCTGAAGACGCCGAGCTGGGGCTTCGCGCGGTTGCCGATCTCCATCGGACGACCGGCGGGCGTCATGATCTCGGTCTGCACGGGGAGCCCGGCGGCATGGGCGATCGTCGCATGCAGGCTGCCCGGCGAGACCCCGTCCGCGGCCGGCGCATAACCCTTGGCGTCGCTCGCCCCATGGACGTAACCGCGACGGACCCCGCCGCCCGCGAGGACGGTCGAGAAGACGAGCGGATGGTGACCACGGCCGCCGCCTTCGAAGGTCGGCTTGCGGCCGAACTCGGTCGCGACCACGACCAGGGTGGATTCAAGGAGGCCCTTGGCGTCGAGGTCCCGGATGAGCGTGGCGAAGACGCGGTCGAAATCACCGCCGACATCCTCCAGGCGGTCGTCCAACGAGGCGTGCATGTCCCAGCCGCCATGGGCGACTTCGACGAAGCGTACGCCGTTCTCGACCAGGCGTCGGGCGAGCAGGCAGCCTTGGCCGAACTTGCTCTTGCCGTAGCGCGCCCGCGTGGCGGCCGGCTCGGCGGACAGGTCGAAGGCCTTCAGGTCCGTGCTCTTCATGAGCTGGAAGGTGGTCTCGTAGAACTCGTTGTAAGCCTTGACGTTCTCGTCGGAGGCCTTGCCGCCGAAGCCGGCGTCGAGCTGCGCCAGCAAGGCGGCGCGCTTGCCCACGACGTCCTCGCCGACCGGGCTCTTGGTGTCCAGCAATCCGTCCTCGGGATTGAGGATCGGCAGCGGCGAATAGGCCGCGGGGAACCAGCCGTTGCCATGGTTGGAAGAGCGGTTGACGGCCACGGAGGACGGCAAGGTCTTATGGCTGGAACCCAGGAAGTGCTGCGCCCAGGCGCCGAGGGTCGGGTGCTGCACGCTGCCGCGCTGTTCGAAGCCGGTCCGCATGAGGTACGCGGCGGAGGCATGCACGCCCACCTTGGCGGTCATGGAACGGATGACGGTGATCTTGTCGCTGACCTTGGCGGTCTCCGGCAGGTAGGACGTCAGCTGCATGTCGCCCTTGGCGGAGACGATGTCACCGGGACCCTTGCCCGGGCCGGTCTTGGGATCGAAGGTGTCGATGTGCGACATGCCCCCGTTGAGCTGCAGGAAGATCACGTGCTTGGCCTTGCCGAAACCGGGGAGTCCGGCGTTCGGCGCCTTGACCGCGCCCTTCTGCTCGGCGGCCGAAGCCAGCCGGGCGAAGGCCGGCAGGACGCTCAGGCCGAAGGCGACCTTGGCGCACTTCTCGAGGAAGCGACGGCGGTCCTCAGGGTTGCGGAGCAGGTCGGCGGAGATGGGGAGGTTCATCGGATGAAAAGGAATTCGCGGGTGTTGGCCAGGACCCAGGCCAGGTCGGTGACCGCCAGTCCTTCGGCGAGCGAGCGGCTCGCGGCGGTAAGCTCGGTCGGCGTCGGCCGGCGGGAAAGGAACGAAAGGTAGAGCGAACGGACCTGCGCTTCCGGCGTCTTGGCCGCTTCCGCCGCCATGACGGCCTCGGCGCGCTTGTCGGAGACCAGGCGGCCGACCGAGCCGTTCATCATCTGGAGCACCTGCGGGACGCTGCCGTCATTGGTCGCGGAATCGGCGAGCAGACGGTCCCCCTGCCCCCAGAGGCGAAGGAAATGGGTCTCCGGCGAGGGCTGCGGCAGCTCGCTGGCGCGCGCCAGGAGCAGCGAGAAGCGGCTGACGGGCTTGTCTCCTTCGTAGCCGTTGGCGAGGCCCATGGTCGAGCCTCCGGCGGCTTTCTTGGGCCCGGCCTTGCCGGAACCCGCGAAGGCCTTCTTGGTCCGGTCGATGGCGTTGCGGACTTCCGCCATGGTCACCTTGCCCGGCGGCAGGGCCATGACCTTGATGTCGTCGCCCCGACGCAGGAGCACGTTGTCGGCATAAGTGCCTACCGCGGTCACGACGAGGCTGTCCCAGGCCTGCTCGGCCGTCAGACGACGGACGATCGGGCCGTTGAAGAGATACTTGGCCGTGCCGAGGTCCGGCGTCGGGCTGGCGGACGCCTGATAGGTCTTGGAATTGTAGATCACGCGCTGCACCTCGCGGAGGTCGAACTTCGCGGCCTTCATGACGAACGTCAGATGCGCGAGGAGCTCGGGGCTGCTGGCCTGCGCGAGGTCGTCGATGTCGTTGACGGGCTCGATCACGCCCAGGCCGAAGGCCTTCTTCCAGATACGGTTGGCGATGTTCGTCGCGAAACGCGGATTCTGCGGGCTGGTCAGCCAGCGGGCGAACTCGTCGCGGAGCTGGGCGGGGTTCTTCGTGCTGACATTGTAGGCCGGCAGGGATTTGTCGGCCTTGGACCAGGCGATCAGCGCCGGCGCGACCGAGTCGCCCGGCTTGCCGTCCTTGTATTTGTAATCCTTGGGCAACGTCAGCGACTGCTTGCCGCCGTCGTCGAGGCGGAAGGCGTTCATCTCGGCGATCTTGCGGACCGCCGCCTTGTTGACCGCGGTGTCGGCCTTGGCGACGCGGCTGATCTCGCGCAGGATGCCTTCGTCCTTGCCGTCGGTCGCGCCGAAGAAGGCGGCCATCTGATAGAAATCCTTCTGGGTCCAGTCGGCCAAGGGATGGTCGTGGCACTGGGCGCACGCCATGTTGGTGCCGAGGAACGTGGTCATGAGGTTCGAGACGCCGTCGAGCGGCATCTCGGCGTCGAACAGCATGAAGCCGGTGGCGCCGTTGTCGCAGAGCCGTCCGTCGGCGGTGACCATCTCGAAGACCATCTTGTCCCAAGGGGTGTTCGCGGCGAGCCGCGCCTTGAGCCAGTCCTCGAAGGTGAAGGCCGGGACGCCCTTGCCGAAGGTGTCCTTCACGCGCAAGAGGTCGGCCATCCAGTTGAACATCTGCATGGAGTAGCCCGGCGAGAACACGAGTTCGTCGATGAGCTTGGCGCGCTTGTCCGGGGCGGCGCTGGCGAGGAAGGCGTCGGCCTCCTTGGCGGTCGGGATCCGGCCGACGGCGTCGAGGTAGATGCGGCGCAGGAACTCCTCATCCGTGGCCGGAGCGTTGAGCGTCTGCTGGTTCGCGGTCAGCACCGCGGCGACGAGCTTGTCGACGTCCGCGGCGGCCGAGGCGATGATCTCCCGGCTGAAGCTGTTCGTGCGGCTGCGGTCCAGGCACTGCTTGGCGAAGACGACGTCCTCCGGCACGAGGATGTCCGTCTTGAAATGGTAGGTACGACCGTCGCGCGTCTGGATAGTGATGAACTCGCCGGAGAGGCCGCAGAACTGGGCGTCGACCTTGCGGCCTTCCTTGTCGGTCCAGGTATGCCAGATGGCGGCGCGATCGGCGATGGCGGCGACCGGACGGGTCGCGACCGAGGCGGCCTTGATGACCGGTTCGGCCTTCTTGGCGGCTTTCTTGTCCGCGGCCACGGCCACGGAGCCCCACACGAAGCAACTGACCAGGACCAAGCGGGAAAAGAGAGTCATGGAGGGGTTTCTATGGATTAAACCCCAGAGGCTGAGAAGTGGTTTCATCTAATCTTAAGATAAAGACTTCCCCCCTGTCGGCGACCGTGGAATCCTCATCCGCGCGAATCACGATGAACCCCCTCCCTTTCCTTCGTCCCCCGGGGGCCAAGCTCCGACCTCGGCTCAAGGCCTGCCGGGTGCTGGGCATCGACCTCGGCACGACCAATTCCACGGTCGCCGAGATCCTCTGGTCGCCGGAAGCCCCCGAGGTCATCGCCCCTGCCACCTGCCTGGAAGTCGCCCAGCCGACGCTCAGCGGCGATTTCACTTCGGTCCTGGTCCCCTCGGTCGTCAGTCAGCTGAGCGACCGTCAGCTGGTCGGCGAAGGCGCCCGCCGCTGTCTCTCCCGTTCGGTCGAACTGGGGCTCAGGCCTTTCGTCAATTACCTCGCCGAGGCGAAGAACGAGATGGGCATCGGGCGCACCTACCCGCAGGCCAAGGCCGGCTGCCGCAGCCCCGCCGAGGTCTCCGGACAGGTCCTGCGCTTCCTGCGCGACCAGACCCCCGGACCCGTCGCCCGCACGGTGGTCACGGTGCCGGCCTCCTTCCAGATCTCCCAACGCGAAGACACGCTGCTGGCCGCCGACCTGGCCGGACTGCGCCTCGGCCACGGCGACCTGCTCGACGAACCGCTCGCGGCGTTCCTCGACTTCCTCGCCCGCCAAGGCCCGGCGATCCTCGACGGGGTCGCCGACGAGACGGAGACGATGATCGTCGACTTCGGCGGCGGCACCTGCGACGTGGCGATCTTCACCCTGCGCCGGCTGCCCGACGGCACGCTGAGCGTGAGCCCCCGCGCGGTGTCGCGCTACCACCGCCTCGGCGGCGCCGACATCGACCGTGCCATCGTCCATCAGGTGCTCATCCCCGAACTGGCCCGCCAGAACCGCATCCCGCCCGAGGACTGGGAATACGAGGTCCGCAAGGAACAGCTCGAACCCCAGCTGCTGGCCACGGCCGAACAGCTGAAGGTCGGCCTCTGCGAACTGCTCTGCCATCGCCAGGCTCACGGCGGCGACCTCACCGAACTGCTGGCCGACACCGTCAAGACCTACCCGGGCGTGCAGACGCTCCGCCTCGCCGACGGCTCCCAGCTGAAGCTTTCGTCGCCCGCGCTCGACGGCCTCCGCTTCGCGGAGCTGATGACTCCGTTCCTCGACGCCGAAAGCCTGCAGGCCGACGAGGACGAAT
Source organism: Verrucomicrobiota bacterium (assembly GCA_005798925.1). GTDB lineage: Bacteria > Verrucomicrobiota > Verrucomicrobiia > Opitutales > UBA953 > UBA953. The sequence continues at coordinate 7,184 of SYID01000241.1, read as the reverse complement.
ACACGCTGAGCTGCTCGGTCTTCGCGCCGATCACCGACGCGCTCGAACGGGCGAAGCTGCGCCCGTCCCAGATCGGCTTCCTCCTCGCGGTCGGCGGCAGCTCCCTCAATCCGCTGGTGATCCAGGCCCTGAAGGAATCGTTCGGAGAATTCCTCGTGCATCGCTTCGATTCGGCCCTCGACATGCAGGTGGCCGTCGCCCGCGGCGCGGCCTACCACGCGCTGCTGCTCCACCTCTACGGACGGAGCTTCCTGACCCCCGTCTCCAGCGATTCGCTCAGCCTGCAGACCGACCGCGGCCTGCATGAGATCGTCCCCCGCGGCCAGCCGCTGCCTTTCGCGGGCGACTTCCGTCCTTCCGGCACCCATCGCATCGTGGCTCCGGGCGGCCCCATCCGCATCAGCTTCTGGGCCGGCGCCGGCGTGGAGGCCCGCCCGGTCTTCACCGGGATCACCCAGCCCGTCGCCGCCGGGATGCCGCTGACGCTGTCCTTCGACCTCGACGCGAACCAGCACTTCACGTTCGGCGTGACGCCCGCCGAAGGCGGCGAGACCTTCGCCGGCAAGATCGAGTCCCCGCTGCACAACGTGGTGAACCCGGGCAAGGACCGGGAGATGATCCTCCGCATCGAGCGCGCGGTCCGTTCCGGCGAATACCCGCCGGAGACGGTGCCGGCCCGCATGCTGGAACTGGCCTTGCTGCACAGCAAGGTCGGGATGCATGACAAGTCCGCCGCGTTGCTCAAACGCCTCATCCGCCAGCAGCCGGAATACCGCCAGAGCGCGCTCGTCCATCTGGCCAACGTCTACGGACGCAAGGGCGACGCTTTCCGCCAGGAGAAATGCTTCCTCGACGCGGTCCTGGCCGGCAGCTCGATGGCCTTGCTCAATCTCGCGAATCTCTACTCCCGCAAGGGACGCTGGGAGGAGGCCGAGGAGATGTGCCGCCGCTTCGAGGCCGAGGAGCCCAGCGCGATCGGCATGGTGCTCCTCGCCCGCTGCCTCCGAGCCCAAGGCCGCAACGACGAGGCGACCGAGGCGCTCTTCGACGCGTTCAACCGCTTCGGCTCCGACCTGAAATCCTTCGACGACACGACCTTCTCCTGGTATCAGGCCGCCGCGACGATGTCCGCCGATCCGGTCCACCGCCGTCTCGCCGCCGAGGAGGAAGCCCGCCGTAAGGCCGGCCCGCTGCGCCCCGACGACGACGACGGACATCTGCCTCGCCTGGAATCCGACCCGCGATGACCTGGCTGCCGCCTCCTGATCGGCTGACGCCCGCACAGACGGCCTGCGTCGAAGCCCTGACCGACAAGCCGCTCGTCCTCCGTGGCGGTCCGGGTTCAGGCAAGACGGTGGTGCTCCTGCACCGCGCCCGACGCCTCGGACTGGCCACGGGACATCCCGAACGCGTCGCCACCTTGGTCTATACGAACGTCCTCCGTGACTTCATCCGCTCGGCGACGGACGAACTTAAACTGCCGGCCGAACAGGTGCTGACCTTCGACCACTGGTGCCGCCTCCGTCACCTCGAACTGATCGGCCCGCCGCCCACCGACGCCCAAGGGCATCCGGATTTCACCCGTATCCGCCGGCAGCTCCTGGCCCGCCTGCGGTCGCGCGCCGTCCCCCCGTCGCTCGACGCGGCATTGGTCGATGAGGGGCAGGACCTCGACGAAGACTGCTTCGCGATCCTGCGGCTATCCGCCCGCCATGTGACGGTCGCCTACGACCTCAAGCAATCCCTCTACCATGAACCGGAGGCCCGGGAACTCCTCCGCGCGCTCGGCCCCGACCGTCGCGAACAAGACCTCCGCGCGACCTACCGGGCCTGCCCCTTTGTCGTCGAACTGGCCTGCGAGTTCATCGCCGACGAGGACGAGCGCGCCGCCTTCCGGCTCAACGTGGCGACGCTCCAGACCGAACGCCAGACGCCGCTGCTTTACCTGGCGGCCGACGAAGCCGACGAACGTCGCCGGCTCGTCGAGATCCTCCGCGAACGGCTGCTCCGCAACGAGCGTGTGGCGATCCTCTTCCCGACCTTCGCGCAAGTCGGACTCTTCGCCGACTTCCTCCGCGCCCAAGGCATCATGGCCGACCGTCAGACCCAGACCGACACGCAAGGGCGTCGCCCGGTCCTGGATTTCAGTTCCGGTCGTCCGGCCGTCCTGACCTACCACAGCGCCAAGGGACTGACGTTTGATTCCGTGCTGATGCCCGGCCTGACCAAATCGGCCATCCGCGCCCGCCATTCCTCCGTGCGCCGCATGCTCTTCGTGGCGGTGACCCGAGCGACGCACTGGGTCTACCTCAGCTCGTTGGAAAAAAGCATCAACCCTTCGGTGATGGAAGCGGCGCAAACCCTGCAGGGCCGCCAACGCGCGACGATCCAGACGAAGGCCGACCTGCCCCGCCAGCCGCTCCCCCCGCCGCTGCCCAAGCCGGGCGACTGGACGGATATCTGAAAAGAGGGCGGATGACAGATGGCTGAGTCGATGACTGCATCGATTTCCGAAGCGGCGAACCAGGACTAAGCCAATCCGTAACGCTACCCAAAAAAACCGGGCCTCGTCACGACTACCCCTACCCCTACCCCTTTAGTCTACTCCACCACCAGGACTCCGCGCATGAGCTGGGAATGTCCCGGGAAAGAACAGAGGTAAGGATACCTGCCCGGCTCCTTGGGCGCGTCGAAGTAGATCGTGGTCTTTCTGCCTGGTTCAAGGATGCGGGTGTGGATGAGCACGTCCGGAGACTCGGGGACGTAATGACGATCCATGCCGTCCGGCAGCGATACCATCAAGGCCGCGGCCGTGCCGACCCGCTCCTCCGACCCGGGCCTCACGAGCACCCAGTTATGCGGCATGATGTCAGGATTCTCGAAGGTGAGCGCGACGGCTCGGCCCGCCTTGGCCTTGAGCTCCTTCTGCAGATAATTCAAGGCGCTGCCGGCCTGGATCTTCAGGACGACGGGATCGGGCCCGCAGAGCTCGGTCTCCCAGCGCACGGGACGATACTTGCCCCCCTCGGCGACGGGCGCCACGTGGGCATGCGACGACTGCTTGGCGACGGCCCGATACCCAGCAAAGTCTTTATAGGGCTCGCCCAAGGCATGCGCGGAAAGGAAGACCTCCGCGTCTTCGCCGAGCCTGATGTGCAGCTGACTAGACGGCAGCAGCTGGGGCAGGTGCACGAAGATCGTCCGTCCGGAAGCATCCGCGTGCACGCCGTCGACCTCGAGGACATCATGCGCCACGGTCTCGGGATGACGTACGGAAAACTCGGGCGAACCATACGAACGGCTGTAACGATAGTTCCAGGCCTGCGCGAAGGCTTTGGCCCGCTCGGAGGCGCGGATCGGACTATCGAACTTCAGCAGGACGCCGTTGTCGCGTACCTCATGCCCGATCAGGACCGGCGCCCCGCCGACATGCCTGACGCGCTGTAAGCACCCGTCATCCGGAGTATAGCTGCCCCAGCCTTGCATGCCGGTGACATAGAGATGTCCGTCCGCGGGATTGAAGCGGCCGTTCTGCGCGCCCGAACGGAAAGCACCGGTGAGACGCTGCGCCGCGCCTTGCCAGACTCCGCCGACTTTCTGACGGCTGATCGTCCAAGCACTGCCGGTCCCGAAGGAGAAATGCAGGAGATTGCCCTCGCCCGCCAGCGTAGGCCAACGACCGGCTCCGAGAAAAAGCTGCCCGGCGCTGGAGTTATCCTCTCCGCGCGGGAGATGCAACAGGGGCGGCGTCGGCGGCTTGCCGTCCTTGGGGCCACCCCAGCCGAAATGCGAGCCTTCGCTGAAGCCCGCCTCGACCAGGCAGACGGCCGACGAAGGCGTCCAGTCCCCATCCTGCACGCTGGAGGTGATGAAACGGCCGTCCGCTGAGACGCCGACGCCGTTCGGGTTGCGCAACCCGGTGGCGAGCACCTCGACCTTGTCCGGCAAGGTCAGCCGTAGGAGCCCTTGGTTGCCCGAGGCGACATAGAAACGTCCGGCGTCATCCCGCTCCAATCCGACGATGAAATCGTGTCCGCCGGGTGAGGTGACATAGCGATTGAAGCAGCATTCGTGATAGTCAGCCTCGCCGTCCCCGTTGAGGTCATGCAGCCGGGTGATCTGATCGCGCCCGAGGACGAGCACCTTGCCGTCGACGACCTTCACGCCCAAGGCCTGATGCAGGCCGGTCGCATGACGCCGCCAGACGGCCGTGTCGCCCGCCAATCCTCGGACCAGCCAGACTTCTCCGGTCATGGTGGAGACCGCCGCAGTCCCATCAGGCAGGAAATCGATCCCACTGATGAAGAATAACGCGCCATAGGGATTCTCAAACGGCACGCCGATGGTATCGACGGCGAAAGGCTTCTGCTCTCCGCGCGTGATAGGCGTCGTGAGTTCCTTCGACCAGCGAGCCGGCCCTCCGTGCGTCAGCTTCTCCAAGGCGGCCTCGTCGGTCTGCCAGGCGGACACCAGCCGCCTCCGGCCTTCCAGCTCGTAAGCGAAGACGACGTCCTCACCGTGCCGATAGAAACCCAGATAACGCGCGCCCTCGGGGCGCACCGGCTTCTTCTCCCTCGCGAAAGTCTTGCCGACCACGGCCGGACCGCTGGCGAAACCATGACGGAACTCGCTCAGTCGCGCGAAGCCGCCGCGCCAGCGCGCCCGGAAACTCAGCGTCTCCGGATCGAACGCCGCCGCTTCATCACCCTTCCGGACCCAGACGGCCTTGGGCACGCTCATGCCGTCGACCCGCAGGACGCCGCTGAACAGGCTGCCGAGGTCTGAAGCCCCCCAGCGCCCGTCCTTCCACGTGACGGCGTCGTTCTGATTACCCCAATGTCCCTGCCGTCCGCCGTCGAGCCCCGGATAGGAAGGTATCAAGGCCGGTCGGGGCGCGACGCCACCGAATGCGACCGCCTGCTTGGCATAGAAATCAAAGACGCGATCCCGGTTCACGGGATGAGCGGCATGCGGATCCTGCTCCGGACGCAATGGCGGGCGCTCCGGCTCGAAGGCGGCGATCGGAGGGGTCGGCGCCCGCGGGGCAGCCGCGCCCAGATCATCGAAACTCCAGAGCCCGACGGTATTGTCCATCGGCAGACGCGGTCCCTCGGTCTTCCGCGGCTTCATGACCCCGCGGGAGATACGGACGTCATCCACCAGTCCGTCGCACCCGATGCCGCCCTCGACCAGCCGACCAAAGGCCAGCTTGTCCGGAACCGGCGCTTCTTGGTAGGGCTTCGGGGCTTGCTCGAGCACGACTTTGCCGTCCACCCACAAGGTGACGGTCTGATCGTCCAGACTCGCGAGGACGTCGTGCCATTTGCCGTCCGTGATATCGACCTTAGAGGAAAAATCGCCGCCGCGACCGGGCAGGTAGACGCTGAAATATCCGCTGCCACTATGGGTGTAGATTTCCCAATGCCGGGGCGAACTCTTCGGTCCGCCGGCGGCGATGATGTTATATCCTTTCTTGGAATCCAAGCGCACCCGCGCTTCGATGGTGCAAGGCCAGCGAAAGGCCTCCGGCGATGCGTCCACGACCTGCCCGCCCCGCAGGGCTTTACCGAAGTCGGCCGACGACGAAGGCTCGCCCTTCGGTGATTCGTCCGCGACGACCAAGGTCGGCTTGGCCACGGTCGGACCGCCTACGGCGAAAGTCCGATACTTGGGCTTGGGCCCGGGAGGGAGGTCGTCGATCTGCGGGACGAGGTGCCGCAGTCCTTCCAGATTATCCAACAGGCGCCCTTCGGCGTCTTCCATGGTGTGGTTGAGGATGCCGACCGGACCCGCGTATCCGCTCGCCCGGACCTGCCTCAATACCTTGAGGTCTTCCGTCCCGGCGCCGATCGGCAGGATCTTCCGGCCCTTGGCGTCGCCGCCGATGTCCATGCCGTTCAGATTAAGGCACAGCAGGTGCGGTAGCATCAGCCTGAGGGCTTCGTCCAACCGCGCCAGGTGGCCATGGCCGTGGTGCAGGTTATAGACGATGCCGACATTGGCGACGGCGTGGTGCTTCTTCAGGAACTCGCAGACGGCGACCATGTTCTCGGGCTCGCCACCCCAGCCGCCATGGTTGTAGATCGCGACCTTGCTCCCGTTCTTCGCCGCCTTGGCGATGGTCGGCAGCAAGCCTTCGGCGGCGCTCTTGATCTTGGCCTCCTGGGTTTCGCCCTTCCCGCTCATCATGACCCAGATCTGCGGATGGAGCTGGTGCTTCTCGAACAAGCGGAATGCTTCCGGATGCTGAGACCAGAAAGCGAAGAGCTCGATGCCATGCTTCTTATACGCCAGGATCTCGGCTTCGAATTCCGGCACATGCTCCTGCCGCCAATCATAGGCTACTTTCGTCAGCCCCATCTTCGCCACCATCGCGGCCCGCTGTTCCGGACTGCGCTTCTGGTTGTCGAAGGGCACGATGCACCAGGCGACCAGGTTCTTGGTCTCGTAGATCGGCTCGGCCGCCGGCAAGGCCAGCAGGGTCAGAAAGAAAGCGCAGAGCAGTCGCATCGGGGTAACCCTAAGACAACCCCGCCCGCCTAAGGTTACCAGCCTTTCTGCACAGCCCCCAGCCCTAAGGCCGCCACCCGTATCGGTGCCGCCCCTATACTCGATACTCCATACTCGATACTCTATCTGCCGACATGCCTCAGCACCGCCTTGGTCATCCCGTCCCGAGCGGCCGGTGAATGGCTATGGCCGCTGGGAATATCGTCATAGATCTCCTTGGGGATGGAGAGCTGATTATAGGCGGCATAGATGCTGGTCGGCGGGCAGGTGGTGTCGATAAAGCCGACGGTGAAGTAACAGCCGGCCGCCTTGGTCCGGGTCGCGAAATTCATGCAGTCGAGATAACGATAGGCCTCCAAGACGGCCATGTCCGGCTTGCCGTCGACGACCGGCACGATCTTGGGCCAGCCGGCGATCCGGTTCACCAGCATGCCGCTGTGGTCGCATCCGGCAGGCACGCCGGCGGCGAAGAAGGTGACGCGTCCGTCGATCCCCGCCGCCGCGATGGCCTGATACCCGCCCTGGCTGGCGCCGGAAACGACCACATGCTTGCCATCCCACTCGGACTGGGCGGTGAGCACGTCGATGGCACGGACCAGCCGCAGCATCATGCCGGTGAAATAGGCCTTCTCCCGATCGCTCTTATGCTCGTAACGATAGTCCTTCATGGCGCC
>SYID01000240.1 GCA_005798925.1 Verrucomicrobiota bacterium | reverse complement strand
CGCCGAGCCAGCGGTTCACGGCGAAGGGCATGCCGGTCGACTTGGCGGCCAGGCGCACGACTTCCTGCGCCTGAGGCTTGGTGGCCACGAAGAGCACTTCCTTGCCCTTCGCGGCGGTTTCCTCGACGAAGGCGGCCGCGGCGGCGAGGCACGCGTGGGTCTTTTCGAGGTCGATGATCGAGACACCGTTGCGGTGGTCGAAGATGTACGGACGGCTGCGGGGATTCCAGCGACGGGTCTGGTGTCCGAAGTGGACGCCGGCATCGAGGAGGTCTTTGACTGTGATGTTCATGGTTTCGGGCTCCGTATCCCATTTCCTGCCGAAGGAGGGGACGTTGGATCAGGTAGGCTGACTGGGTTTGGGTTTTATGTCCGAAGCAATCGGCGGTCGCTTCGAACGGTGGAAAGTGGGTTCAAACACCCCTCGCCCCCCTGGGCAAGCGGGAAAATCAACCCGAACAGCCTGCTTTGGAACTGACAGACCCTCCTCCCCTTCGCAGGGTCGCCCCATCGCGATGTCTTGGGCCTACCGGATTCTCTTCCCTCTTCTGCTGATCCCGGCCCTGCCCTATTACTTCTGGCGGATGCTCCGGCGCGGGGGTTACGGGGCCGGTTTCAGCCACAGATTCGGCTTTTTTCCCGAGACCGGCCCAAAGACGCCCGCCAGGCGGCGCTTCTGGATCCAGGCGGTCTCGGTGGGTGAAATCGAGGCCATCGGCCCCCTGCTCCGTCGATTGCACGCCACCGGCGAGGCGGAGATCGTCCTGACGACCACGACCAGCACGGGCTTCCGACTCGCCAAAGAAAGGCATGCCGACGTCACGCTCGCGATCGGCATCTTCCCCGCCGACCTCTGGCCTTGCAGCGCCCTTGCCTGGCGCCGCATCCGCCCCGACGCGATCGTCCTCGTCGAAGGCGAGCTCTGGCCCGAGCACCTGGCCCAAGCCCGCGCCCGCGGCGTGCCCGCCTACCTGGTCAACGGACGCATCTCCGACCGGTCCTTCGCCCGCCATCTCCGCTTCCGCTCGCTGTCGGCCTACGTGCTCGGACATTTCCGGACGATCGCCGCCGGCAGCGAGGAAGACCAGCGCCGCTTCCGCGCGCTCGGCCAGGAGGCGACGCTCACCGGCAACATCAAGTTCGACGTCGCCGGCGACGCGCCGATGTCCGCCGACGAGCGCGCCCGGCTGCGCGCCGAGCTCGGCTTCGGCGCCGACCCGCGGACGGTCGTGCTGCTGGGCTCCTCCACCTGGAAGGGGGAGGAAGCCCTGCTGCTGGAAGTCACCAGGAAACTCCGCGCCGCCGGCCGCGACGTCCGCCTGCTCCTCGCGCCCCGCCACTCCGAACGCCGCGCCGAGGTCGCCGCGGAGGTCAGCGCCAGCGGGCTCGACTGGCACCAACGCTCAACCGGCGGCGCCGTCGCGCCGGCGGGCACGGTGGTCCACCTCGCCGACACCACGGGCGAACTCCGCCGCCTCACGCGCGCCGCGGACCTCGCGTTCTGCGGCAAGAGCCTGGCGCCGCATGAGGGCGGCCAGACGCCCGTCGAATGCGCCGCCGCCGGCGTGGCGGTCGTCTACGGCCCCCGCATGTCCAACTTCCGAGATATCTGCCGGGGGCTCGAGAAAACCGGCGCCGCGCTCAGGACGGCGGACGCGACGGAGCTCGCCGCGACACTCGCCCGGCTCGTCCGCGACGAGGCGGAACGCGCCGAGATGGGCCGCCGCGGGGCCGCCTGGCATCAGGGCAACCGTGGCGCGACCGAGCGCACGCTGGCGCTGCTGCGGGCGGATCAGCCGGCGCGATAAGCCTCGCGGAGCCGGCGCGCCTGCGCCCGCAGCTCGCCGCCGAGCACGATCTCGCGCGCCCGCCGGGCGCCGGCCGCGGGATCCGTCGAGACGCCGGCGACCCAGAGGGCCGTGCCGGCGCTGAGGCAGAGCGTGTCCATGAGTCCGTCGGACACGCCGCCCACGAGGAGGTCGCTGAACATCGCGACGTTCTCTTCGGGCGAACCGCCGCGCAGGTCGGCCACGTCGCAGGTTTTGAACCCGAAATCGCCGGGCAGCCAGACGGCGTCGACCGCCGCGAGCTCGCCGCAACCCCGCACGCGCGTTTCGCCGGCGGTCGTGATCTCGTCCATCCCTCCGCCCGCGCGGGCCTGGGTGACGAGGCCGCGCCTCACGCCGAGGCCGCCCACGGCGGCCGCCAACGGCTCGACCCAGCGCTCGTCGTAGACGCCCACGACCATGTGGGCGGGGCGCGCCGGGTTGATCAGCGGCCCGAGCACGGTGAAGATGGTCTTGACGCCGCTTTCGGCGATCCGCTTGCGCACGCCGAGCACGGCCTTGAAGGCCGGGTGGAAGGCGGGAGCGTAGAGGTAGCAGAAGTTCGCTTCGGCGAGGCCGCGACGCAGCTGGTCGTCGGTCGCTTCGAGGACGACGCCGAGCCCCGCGAGGAAATCGGCGCTGCCGGACTTAGACGTGATCGAACGGTTGCCGTGCTTCAGCACCGGCACGCCCGCGGCGGCCAAGATGAGCGCGCTGGCCGAGGAGATGTTGAAGCTGCCTGAGCGGTCGCCGCCCGTGCCGACGATGTCGATGGCGCGCGCGGGCAGGTCGCCGAGATCCACCTGGCGTGCGAGCCCGCGGTAGGTCCGGGCGAAGCCGGCCACTTCGGCGGCCGTCTCGCCCTTGCGGGCCAGCGCGAGCAGGAAGGCCTCCTTGGCGTCGTCCGGAAGAGCGGCGTCCGCCAGGGCCGCCGCCGCCGCCGCCGCTTCTTCAGGAGAAAGGTCGCGGCCGGCCGTGAGGAGGGCGGTCAGGGCGTGAAGTTCCGGAGCCATGAGGGATTAGCCACGGGTACGGCCGCAGGGACAAGGCATTTTCGCACATGGGGTTTGCAACCGGGCGAAACCACCCAAAGATATCACCTCATGGACGATGGCGACCAACCCCAGGGCGACTTCGATGGCTCCGGCAACGCCTCTTGGGGCGAAGCCGACTGGGCCGGGTACCTGCACCGCAACGACCTCGAAGTCGGACGGTTCCTCTCGTACTACGCCGAGGTCAAGAACCTCCCCGACCGCCTGGACGTGAGCGCCCGGCGGATGGGGTGGGAAAACGCCGACTGGGCGCCGGGTGACAGCCCCGACGAAGCCGACGACGCCGACGAAGAAGCGGCCGACCTCCCCTACTGCATCCACCAGCACCCGGTCTACGTCGTGGCCCGGGCCCTCTCCCTGCAGCTCGTGCAGTGCTTCCGGCGACTCTGCGCGGACGCCGGCCCGCAAGTCCCGGCCCTCGTCGCCGCCGACGTGATGCGCGCCTTCTGGGACGCGGAGCATCAGATGGTGATGGCCATCAACGCCACCGACACCGGCGACCTGCCCCTCGCCCTGGTGCACATGAAGCGCGCCTTGGGCGCGATCAACTACGCCATCGGGCTCAGCGCCGGGCTCCCCGCCGCCGCTCGGTTGTCCTCGGCGGAAGCCGCCCAGGACATCGAATCGACGCTGTTCGACCTCCGGGAAGTCTGCCTGCGCGTGATGGCGGACTGCCGCTGGGACGGCAACAAGCGCTGAGCCTCAGGCCTTCGCCGGACCGTCCTTGCTCATGAACTGGATGAGCCGCTCGCTGAACTCCTTGGCGGAATCGTGCCCCATCGAACGCAGCGCCTGCACCGAGGCGGCGACCTCGACCAGACGGGCCATGTCGCGCCCCGGGCGCACGGGGATCGTCATGTGGGGGACCTTGCGCCCGAGGATCTCGAAGGTCTCGACCTCCAACCCGGAACGCTCCTCGTCCATCCCCGGCTGCCAGAGGACGAACGTGACGACCAGGTCGACGCGCTTCTCGCGCCGGATCGAACGGACGCCGAAGATGGAAGGGATGTTGATGATGCCGATGCCGCGGCACTCCATGTAGCCGCGGTTGAGCTCCTTCGAGGTGCCTTGCAGCTCGCGGTCGCCGATGAGCGTCACGATCACGTAATCGTCGGCCACGAGGGAATGGCCGCGCTCGATGAGAGCGAGCGCGCACTCGCTCTTGCCGACGCCGGAGGCGCCCCGCAGGAGCACGCCCACGCCCTTGATGTCGACCAGCGTGGCGTGCAGGTTGGTGCGCGGGGCGAACTTCTCCTCGAGCAGCACGGTGGCCTCGGCGGAGAAGTCCTTCGATTTCAACTGCGTGCGGATGAGCGGCACCTTGTGCCGGTCCGCGATGCGCAGCAGGACGTCGTCGGCCGGCAGGCCGCGCGAGATCACCACGGCGGGTATCTTCTTGGAGAAGACGTCGTCGAGCAGCTTCTCGCGCACCGCGGCGGCCTGGTCCGAAAGATAGGCCATCTCGCCCGCGCCGAACAGCTGCAGGCGCTTGTGCGCGAACTCCTTGAAGTAGCCGGTCACCGCCAGGGCCGGACGGTTGAGCGACTTCTCCGCGATCATGTTGTCCAGCCCCGCCTCGCCGGCGAGGAGCTCCATCCGCAGCATGTCGCGGAAGGAATCGAGGAATTCGCGGACGGAGACGGACTCCGGGAGGGTGTCGGGGGCGGGGTCGGACATGGCTTCAGAGTCGGAAACCGTCGCCCAGGTAATGGCGACGGCTCTCGGGATTGTTCACGATTTCGGAAGGCGTGCCGGAGACCAGCACGCGCCCCTGATGGATCAGGTAGGCCCGGTCGACGATCGCGAGCGTCTCGCGGACGTTGTGGGCGGTGATG
>SYID01000239.1 GCA_005798925.1 Verrucomicrobiota bacterium | reverse complement strand
GTTCAACCTCACCCAGTTCCGCGACAAGCACCAGCCGAACAAGGGCAAGCACAAGGACGAGAAGTTCGTCTGCGGCGACATGAACACCTCGATCATCAAGACGCAGCTCGGCCGGACCATCATGATCCAGCACGACGTCGTGAGCCCTCGCCCCTACTCGCGTATCAACGCGCTCTGCGGCACCCAGGCCACGTTCTTCGGCTACCCCGCCCGTCTGGCCGTCGATGCGGACAACAAGCACCCGATCCTCGACCCGAAGGCCAAATACGACAGCCACGCGTGGACCTTCGAGAAGGAGAAGCTCACCAAGTTCATGAAGGACAACCAGCACCCGCTCATCAGGAAGATCGGCGAGCTCGGCAAGAAGGTCGGCGGCCACGGCGGCATGGATTTCGTGATGAACTACCGCATGCTCGACTGCCTGCGCCAGGGCATCACCCCCGACATGACCGTCTACGACGCGGCGGACTGGTCCTCGATCCTCGAACTCTCCGCCCGCTCCGTGAAGGACGGCAGCATGCCGATCCGATGCCCCGACTTCACCCGCGGCGGCTGGAAGACCATCGCGCCCCTCGGCATCGTCTCGTAAGCTAAGCACCAGTCAGCCTCACGGACCCGGCCACACGGCCGGGTCTTTTGTTTGCGGGTTGCCTGACGATACCCTGCGACAAAGACTGCGCCATGGGCTCTCCCGCCGCACTCGCGACCTGGACCGCCGGACTCGTCACCCGTTCAGGCGAAGAGACCGAGCGGGCGGCCGAGGCGTTCGCGGCCCTGCTGCCCCCGGATACCGTCCTGTCGCTCGAGGGCGACCTCGGCGCGGGCAAGACGACCTTCGTGCGCGGGCTGGTCCGCGGCCTCGGCGTCACAGGCGACATCACCAGCCCGTCCTTCTCCCTGCTCAACGTCTATGACGGCCGGCGCCAGATCTTCCATGTCGACGCCTATCGGCTGACGCGCCCGGAGGCCTTCGACGACCTGCTGATCTGGGACCTGGCGAAGTCGCCCTGGAACGTGCTCGTCGAATGGCCGGAGAAGGTCGCGGCGCGCCTCCCTTCGGCGCGGTGGCAAATGAAAACCGCCATCCTGGCGGATGGCGGTCATCGGTTCCAGCTGACCCTCGCGGGCTGAGCGGACGGCTTACGAGTTACGCTTGCGCTCGTTCTCCGTCAGCCAGCGCTTGCGCATGCGGATGAAGTTCGGGGTGATCTCGACCAGCTCGTCGGATTCGATGTACTCGAGGCAGGCCTCGAGGGACATCTGACGCATCGGCTTGATCTTGGCCGCGTCGTCGGAACCGGAAGCGCGCACGTTGGAGAGCTTCTTGTTGATGACGAGGTTGATCTCGAGGTCGTTGTCCTTGCAATGCTCGCCCACGATCTGGCCCTGGTAGATCTCGTCGGCCGGCTTCACGAAGAAGTCACCACGGTCATACAGGCGGTCGAGGGAGTAGGCGGTGACGGCGCCGGCTTCGCCGCCGATCATCACGCCGGCGGCGCGACGCGGGGCCTCGCCCTTGACGGGCTCGTAACCGAGGAGGTTGTGGTACATGACGGCTTCGCCCCGGGTGGTGGTGAGCATCAGGGTGCGCAGGCCGAAGAGGGCGCGGGAGGGGACCTTGAATTCCATGTGGATCCAGCCGCTGGTGCCGGCCTTGGCGTCCATCGAGCGGAGCTCGCCGCGACGGCCGAGGACGAGGGACATCACGTCGCTCTGGGAGGCTTCCGGGCAGTCGACCGCGAGGGTCTCGACGGGCTCGCACTGGACGCCGTCTATGGTCTTCATGATCACCTCGGGCTTGCCGACGGAGAGTTCGTAGCCTTCGCGACGCATGGTCTCGATGAGCACGCCGAGGTGCATCAGGCCGCGGCCCGAGACCTTCCAGGCATCGGCGCCGATTTCGCGGTCGACGCGGAGGGCGACGTTCTTCTCGAGCTCCTTGACGAGGCGTTCGCCGACCTGGCGGCCGGTGACGAACTTGCCGTCGCGGCCGGCGAAGGGCGAGTCGTTGACGCGGAAGGCCATGGTCACGGTGGGCTCGTCGACGCTGACGGGCGGCATCGGACGGGGGTTCTCGATGTCGGTGATGGTCGCGCCGATCTCGACGTGGTCGAGGCCGATGACGGCGCAGATGTCGCCGGCGGAGACTTCCTGGGCCTTGACGCGGCCGAGGGCTTCGAAGACCTCGACCTCGAGGACGCGCTGCTTGTGCTGCTCGCCCGCGCGGGTGACCATCATCACGGGCATGCCCGGGGCGATCTTGCCGGCCGTCACGCGGCCGACGGCGATACGACCGACGTAATCGGAGTAGAGCATGGCGGTCACCATGATCTGGAGCGGGTTGGCGAGGGCCTCGGCGCGGGACTTGAAACCGGCGGCGGCGCCGCGGGAGGAACCTTCGGCGTAGGGCTCGGGGATCTTGTCGACGATGGTGTAGAAGAGGTCCATCAGGTCCTTCGGACGCTGGCCTTCGACGGTCTTGGCGCGGTCGAGAGTGCCCCAGCCTTCGCGGCCGGAAGCGTAGACGATCGGGAAGTCGAGGGCTGACTCAGGGGCGTCGAGGGCGACGAGCAGGTCGAAGACCTCGTCGACGACGGCGTCCGGACGGGCGGACGGCTTGTCGATCTTGTTGATGACGACGATGGGCGTCAGGCCGAGGGCGAGCGCCTTGGAGAGCACGAAGCGGGTCTGGGGCATCGGGCCTTCGAAGGAGTCGACGACGAGGAGGCAGCCGTCGGCCATGTTGAGCACGCGTTCGACCTCGC
>SYID01000238.1 GCA_005798925.1 Verrucomicrobiota bacterium | reverse complement strand
GGAGCGCCGACGTGCGCCGCGAGCCGGCGCGCGACCTCGGCCGAGGCGAGCGGGAAGAGCTCGCCGGCGCGACCGAGCCGGCGCGCGGCTTCTTCCGCCGCGCGCGCGACGAGCGCGTTGCGGACGAAGCGCGGGTAGCCCGCGCGCAGCAGGTCCCAGACGCGCGGCTCCTTGCGCTCGTAGCTTTCGACGTCGGCGAGCGTCGGGAGACAGACGACCGTCGCATGCGGCGAGTCGGGCACCGTGGCGCCCAACGCTGGCGAGAGGAGCGGCACGTTCAGAGACCGGGGGCCGGCAGCTCGTTCTGGAGGATCTGCTCGAGGGACTGGCGGCGACGGATGAGCGAGAAGCCGCCGTCGCGACGGAGGAGGACTTCCGGGGCTTCGGGGAACGAGTTGTAATTCTTGGTGCTCATCCCGGCGCAGTAGGCGCCGGCGCCGCCGATCACGCAGAGGTCGCCCGGGACGGCGACGGGCAGACGACGGGTGGCGAGCGTCTCCGGTTCGCCGGGCGCGCAGCTGATGAGGTCGCCCGATTCGCAGCAGTGTCCGACGATGACGTAATCGCGTTCGCCGGCGGCGGGCTTCGCGGGATAGAGGTGGACGGGATGCTGCGAACCGTAGAGGGAAGGACGCAGGATCTCCGTCATGCCGGAGTCGAGCTTGAGGAATTCGCGGGCGCCGGTGGAGACGACGTCCTGGACGCGCGCGAGGACCGCCCCGGCATTGGCGACGAGGAACGTGCCGGGCTCGATCTCGAGACGGAGCCTGCGTCCGTCGGCCGCGGCGAACTTCTCGAAGGCGACCTTGACCGGCGCGCCGACGACCTGCGGGTCGGTGCCCTTCTCCGTCGCCACGCGCGCGACCTTGTAGCCGCCGCCGAGGTTGAGGGTCTGGACGGTCGGGAAGCGGGCGACGAGCGCGAGGCTGGCGGCGGAGACTTCCTGCCAGACCAGCGGATCGCTGCCGGAGCCGATATGGGTATGGATGCGGACGACCTTGAGGCCGTGCTGCTTGACGATGGCCTGGGCCTGATCGACCCACTCATGCCAGATGCCGAAAGAGGAGTCGGGGCCGCCGACGTTCGTCTTGCCGTTGCCGCCCGAGCCCTTGCCGGGATTGAAGCGCAGGCCGACCGCGTGACCGGGGAGAGCCTGGCCGATCCTTTCCAGCTGGAGGAGGGAGCAGGCGTTGACGTGCACTCCCTTATCAAGGAGGGCCGCGAAATCTTCCGGCAGCTCCTGGGAGGACAGCGAGATCCGGTCGGCGGGGACGCCGGCGTGCAGGGCGCGACGGACTTCCCAGCCCGAACTGGCGTCGAAATGGAGCCCTTTGTTGGCGAAGACCTTGAGGATGACCGCGTTCGGGCAGGCCTTCATCGCGAACCGGACCGTCAGCCCGTAAGCGTTCGGGAACGCCAGCATGGCGTCGGCCTGAGCCTCGAGGGTGGCCTGGTCGTACACATAGCAAGGAGTGCCATGGGTCGCCGCGATCAGGCGGGCCGGGTCAGGAAGAAGGAAGCGGTGATTTTCCACGGGAGTGTCTCGGGCGGACTTTGGCAGGCCCGCCCTTCCCTTCCAGCCTTTTTGCGGACGTATGACACCGCTTGCCTCCCCTCCCCTCGCCCCTTGGGATGACCTCGGCCCACGCCGTCCCATGTCCGTCACCGAGACCATCGTCGCCGCCGCGACTCCTGCGGGCCGCTCGGCTCTGGCGATCGTCCGCGTCGACGGACCGCTCGCCGCGACGATCGCGACAGCCGCGCTCGGCCGGAAGTCGCCGCCGAAGGAGAAGACTTCGACGCTGGGCATCTGGCGCGACCAGGCCGGCGCGCCGATCGACCAGGTCGTGGCCGTGCTCTGGTCCGCCGGCCGTTCGTTCACCGGCAACGATTCGCTCGAGGTCACCTGCCATGGCAATCCGCTGCTCGTGCGCCGGATCACCGAGGACTGCCTCGCGCGCGGCGGCCGCCTCGCCGAACCCGGCGAGTTCACGCGTCGCGCGTACCTCGCAGGCCGGATCGACCTGACGCAGGCCGAGGCCGTCGCCGACCTGATCCACGCCAGCTCCGAGCGCGCGCTCGCCTCGGCGCGGCGGCAGCTCGCCGGCGAGCTCGGCCGGCAGGTCGCGCGCTGGACCGACCGCACGCTGCAGGTCCTCGCCGAACTCGAGGCGCACATCGACTTCCCCGAGGAAGACCTCCCGCCCGAGGACCCGCGCGGACCTGCGGCCCGCTTGGCCGGAATCGCGTCAGAACTTTCCGCATACGCCCGTACCGCGAAGCACGACGGCGCCCTCCGCGCCGGCCTGCGCGCGGCCGTCGTCGGCGCGCCGAACGCCGGCAAGTCGAGCCTGCTCAACGCGCTGACCGGCGCGGAGCGCGCGATCGTGAGCCCGGAGGCCGGGACCACGCGCGACTACCTCGAGGCGCCCGTCGCGGGCCTGCCGCTCGCCGTCACCGCGATCGACACCGCCGGCCTGCGCGCCGGCGGCTCGTCGCTCGAGCACCTCGGCATGACGCGCGCGCTCGAACAGGCGCGCGGAGCGCACCTCCTCCTGCTCGTGGTCGACGCTTCGGCCGAGCCCCCTGCCCTGCCCGCGGAACTCGTCGCGTTGCTCGACCCGGCGCGCACGCTCGTCATCGCGAACAAGGCGGACCTCCCCGCGCACCCGGCGCAGAAAGATTTCCTGCCCCGGCTCACCAAGCTGTCGGCCTGCCTCCTGGATGGCCGCGACGCCGAGAAGCTGCGGGCGAAGCTCGGCGAATTCCTCGTCGAACGCGAGATCGCCCCGGGGGCCGAGGACCTGGTGGTCTCCGTCCGCCATGCCGAGGCGATGGCCCGGGCGGCCGACGCCCTGACCGAAGCCATCGGCCACCTGAAGGCCCCGATCCAGACCGAACTCGCGGCCGCCCAGGCCCGGGTCGCCTTGGACGCCCTCGGGGAGATCGTCGGACGCATCGATAATGAGCGTATGCTGGACAAGCTCTTTGCTTCCTTCTGCATAGGTAAGTGATTCCCTCCGGTGAGGGAGCGCCTATGCGACCTCACAAACAAATCCGCCTCGGGCCTGACCGCCCCTACGACGTCATCGTCTGCGGTGCCGGCCATGCCGGCGTGGAAGCCGCCCTGGCCGCGGCCCGCATGGGCGTGGAGGTCCTGCTCCTGACCGGCAACGTCGACACCATCGCCCAGATGAGCTGCAACCCCGCCATCGGGGGGCAGGCCAAGGGGCACATCGTCCGGGAAATCGACGCCCTGGGGGGCGAAATGGGCCTGACGGCCGACGTCACGGGCATCCAGTTCCGCCTCCTCAACTCCTCTAAGGGTCCGGCCGTCCAGGCCCCTCGGGCCCAGTGTGATAAGAAGGCGTACCAGTTCCGGATGAAACACCTCTGCGAGCTGCAGGAAGGACTGACCATCTTCCAGGCCCAGGTCACCGGCCTGATCTTCAAGGCCGGCGTCGTCGTCGGCGTGCAGACCAATCTGGACCTCGCTTTTCATGGTAAGACCGTGGTCGTGACCACAGGCACTTTCTTGCGGGGCCTGATGCACATCGGAGCGAATAAAACTGAGGGTGGACGCCTAGGAGATTTTAGTGCTAAATCATTGTCAGCCAGTTTCTTAGAGGCTGGAATCGAACTTCAAAGGCTCAAGACCGGCACCCCTCCGCGCATCCTCGGCTCATCCATCGATTTCAGCCAATGCGAGGAACAGCCAGGCGATGCCTCCCCCACCCTTTTCGCCTTCCACGACACCCGGCAGCAGACCGATTTGTTCCACGTGGAACAAGCGGGCGAACGCCTCCCCGGATGGACTCCCGGGAGCGACCAGGTTTCCTGTTGGATGACGGAAGCCACGGGCGCCACCGGTAAGATCGTCCAGGAGAACCTGCACCTCTCTCCCCTTTATGGCGGCGAAATCACCGGGGTCGGTCCGCGCTACTGCCCTTCCATCGAGGACAAGTTCGTGAAGTTCTCGGATAAGGACGCTCACAAGCTCTACCTGGAGCCTGAAGGTCGGAATACCGACGAATGGTATATCAACGGCCTGTCGACCTCCCTGCCCTTTACGGTCCAGCTCCAGATGCTGGCATCAATCCCTGGCTTGGAGAAGGCCGTCATGCTGCGCCCGGCCTATGCCGTGGAATACGATTTCGCGCCCCCCACCCAACTCTACCCCACCTTGGAGTCCAAAAAGGTCGGAGGTTTGTTCTTTGCCGGACAGATCAATGGCACCTCCGGCTATGAGGAAGCCGGCGCTCAAGGTCTGGTGGCCGGGGTCAACGCCGCCTGTAAGGTCAAGGGCCAGACTCCGATGGTCCTAGGCCGCGACGAAGCCTATATCGGGGTTCTGATTGACGATTTGGTGACCAAAGGCACCCAGGAGCCTTACCGGATGTTCACCAGCCGGGCGGAATTCCGCCTTTTGTTCAACCACGGCAGCGCCGAACTGCGCCTGAAGGACAAAATCGCTGAATTCGGCCTAGTCCCGCCCGACCGATTGGCTCGCATCAAGGCCAAGGCCGATAAAGTCGCTCATTGGATCGAATACCTTGAAAAGCTGGCCATCCCAGGCGGGATCGCCGGCGACGTCATCCGCCGTAACTGGGATACGACCCCAAAAGAGTTGCCGCCGTCATTCCTGGCCGAAGCGCCTGAAGTTCAGGCCGAAGTCATGTACCGGGTCAAATACCGCGGCTATCTGGAGCGCGAAACGCGCAACGCCCGTAAACTTCACGACCTGGACTCCTTTAAGGTGCCCGACGGCTTCGATTTTTTAAAAGCGTATGGAATCCGTATCGAAGCGCGGCAAAAGCTGCAGGCCATCCAGCCCAAGACCCTCGGTCAGGCCAGTCGGATCAGCGGCGTCAATCCGGCCGATATCTCATTATTGATGGTCCTCTTCAGGTCTAAAGCTTGAAGCAAACTAGGGAGGGAAGGGGAGTGTTCTACGTGGAACATCCCCTAGGTTAAGATTGCGGCCACATGAGGTGACAGTCATGTTTCGCATTTATGTAAAATGTTGTTATTCAATATTTTATGTGATTATTTTGGGGCGTTTCCCATTCGCCCCATTTGTCACCTAACTCTGGCGCTTAATACGAGAGGGGCTTTATGGTGGGGTATACCTTTATGGACGCCGAACACCTCAAGCGCATCCTGATCGTCGACGACGAAGCCGATGTGACGGAACTCTTGGACTACAAATTCAAGCAAGCCGGCTACGCCATCCGCACCCTCAACGACCCGTTGCGCGCGATCGGCCTGGCCCGGGATTTCCGGCCGGACCTGATCATCCTCGACGTGATGATGCCCGAGCTCACCGGCGTCCAGCTGTTGCGCATGGTCCGGGCCGACGCCTTGCTGCAGGACACGCCCGTGATCTTCCTCACGGCGAAAGGGGAGACGGTCGACAAGGTCAAGGGCCTCGAGTCCGGCGCCGACGACTACGTGACAAAACCGTTCGACACGCGCGAGCTCATGCTGCGCGCGCAGGCTCTGCTGCGCCGGGCGAAGTCGGCCGCCGCGAAACCGTCGACGCGCCTCGCCGCCGGCGCGCTCGTGCTGGACATCGAACGGCACGAGGTCACCGCGGCCGGCAAGCCGGTCGAGCTGACCGCGACGGAGTTCAAGCTGCTGCGGATGCTGCTCGAACGGAAGGGCCGGGTGCAGTCGCGCGAAGAACTGCTGGCCGATGTCTGGAACTACTCGCCCGATCTCGAGACGCGGACGGTCGACACGCACGTGCGGCGCCTCCGCGAGAAACTCGGGCCGGCCGGCGACGTGATCGACACCGTCCGCGGCGTGGGCTACCGCGTGAACGGCTGACCGCTTTGCGCTGGCGCCGGCGCGAAGCGCGCGACAGCATCTCCCGCCGATGACCTGGCTCCCTTGGCTGCTCCTGCTCGCGCTCGTCGCGGCCGCCGGCTGGGCCTTCGCCTCGCTGGCCGCGCACCTGCGCTGGGCGCGCCGCGCCCTGCGCGGCGACGC
>SYID01000031.1 GCA_005798925.1 Verrucomicrobiota bacterium | reverse complement strand
TCGCCGGCGAGCTTGTCGCTCAGGCCGGCGACCTCGGCGATCTCCGCGACGGTGGCCTTGCGGAGCTTCTGGATGCTGCCGAAGTGCGCGAGCAGGGCGTCCTTCCGCTTGGGCCCGAGGCCGGGCATCTCGTCGAGCAGCGACTCGCGCAGCTTGCGGCTGCGGAGCTCGGCGTTGAAATCGTTGGCGAAGCGGTGGGCCTCGTCGCGGATGCGCATGAGCAGCGCGAGGCCGACGTCGTGCCGCGGCAGCTTCAGCTCGCGGCCGTCGGGGAAGACGATCGTCTCCTCACGCTTGGCGAGGCCGATGAGCGGCGGCGGGGCGAGGCCATGCTCCTTGAAGGCCGCGAGGGCGGCGCCGACCTGGCCGAGGCCGCCGTCGATGATGACGAGCTCGGGGAACGACCGGTGCTCCTCGTGCAGGCGCGTGTAACGTCGTCCGACCACTTCCTGCATCGAGCGGAAGTCGTCGTTGCCCTCGAAGGACTTGATCTTGAAGCGGCGGTAGCCCGACTTGTCGGCCTGGCCGTCGACGAAGCGGACCATCGACGCGACGGCGAGCGTGCCGGAGATGTGCGAGATGTCGAAGCACTCCGCCGTGGCCGGCGGTCGTTCGAGGCCGAGGGCGGCGGCGAGCGAGGCGAGGGCGCCGGCCTCGTCGCGGCGGGGGAGGGGGTTCTCGCGGAGGAAGCGGCGCGATTTCTCCGTCGTGCGCTTCAGCGCGTCGAGCAGGTCGCGCAGGCTCGCGGCCTTCTCGTAATCACGCTCCGCGGCGGCCTGGCGCATGTCGGCCTCGACCTGTTCGGCCCAGCTCTCGACCTTGCCCTCGAGGAACGCGCAGGCTTCGGTGACGCGGGCGGCGTATTCCTCGGCCGTGACCACGTTGCCGTGCTTCTGGATCTCCGCCCGGGCGTCGTCGTAGAGCTTCCACGTCCCGTCGGGCTGGGCGACCGGGTTGCTGTCGGCGAGCAGGATGCCGAACTTCTTGCGCATCTCGTTGAGCGTGCGGCGGACCGCCTGCTGGTGAGGGAAAGGACCGAAATAGCGGCAGGCGTCGGTCGTGCGGGCGCGGACGATGCGGAAGCGGGGGAGGGGGTCGGCGAGGTCCACCCGGACCTGGGGGAACTGCTTGTCGTCGCGGAAGAGGATGTTCCAGCGGGGACGCCAGCGCTTGATCAGCTTGCCTTCTAGAAGGAGGGCCTCGGTCTCGGACCGGACCTCGTGCCATTCCATGTCCGCTACCGTGTCCATCATCGCCGCCACCTTGGGGGTGAGCCGCTGGCGGGGGACGAAATACGAGGCCAGGCGCTTCTTGAGGTCCTTGGCCTTGCCGACATAGACGACGAGCCCGGCGGCGTCCTTCATGAGGTAGACGCCCGGGGTATGGGGGGCCCGCCGGGCCTTGGCCTTGGGCGAAAGTTCTTCCCGGTCGGTTTGCATTTTCAGGGGGCGCCCTTAACCCTGCTCCCACGCCCCGTTTCCGCAAATGCTTTCCTGCAAAGACCGCCCCCGCCAAGTCCTCGTCATCAACGTGGGCGACGAGCTCTTGGACGGCATCCGCGAGAACGGTCACCTCCTCTGGCTCGGCGAGCATCTCGCCCGCCGGGGCCTGCCCATCACGCGGTCGCTCGTCGTGCGCGACGACGCCGCCGAGATCGCCCGCGCCGTCGGCGAAGCCTGGGGGGCCTATGACCTGATCGTCACCACCGGCGGCATCGGCCCGACCTCCGACGACCATACGCGCGAAGCCGTGGCCGCCTCGCTCGGCCTCTCCCTCGAGCACGTGCCTGCCGCCGAGCTGGCGTTGCGCGAGCGCTTCCGGCTCATCGGCCGTAAGGTCGCGCCCGCCGACCTCAGCCAATGCTACGTCCCCGCGGGAGCCGATTTCCTGCCCAATCCGCGCGGCACCGCTCCGGGAGTCTTCTTCCATCGCGACGGCCGCGCCCTCGTGATGCTGCCCGGTCCCGCCTTGGAGCTCCGGCCGATGTTCGAGGACGAAGTCGTCCCGCGCCTGCGCGACGTCGGCTGCGCGTGCCAAGGCGAGGCCTACGTACAGGTGCGCACCTACGGCATCGGCGCCGTGCCCCTCGAGGCGATCGTCCGCCCGTTGCTCGCGCCCGGCATGGTGCTCACCTTCGGCACGCACACGGGCGTCGTCGACGCCCGCATCTCGTCCGGCGGCAGCGGCGCCAGCGCCGACCAGCTGTGCGAGGTCGCCCGCCGCGTGCGCGACGCCGTGGGCGAGGATTTCGTCTGCACCGGGCACGCCTGCCTCGCCTCGCTCGTCGTCGAGCAGCTCCGCAGCCTGGAGAAGACCGTCGCGCTGGCCGAATCGTGCACCGGCGGCCTGCTCGCCAACGCCTTCACCGACGTCCCCGGCGCCTCCAAGGTCTTCGCCGGTTCGGCCGTCTGCTACACCAACGACGCCAAGGTGAACCTGCTCGGCTTGCCCGAGTGCCTGATCGCCCAGCATGGCGCGGTCTCCGCCGAGTGCGCGGCGGCCATGGCGACCGGCGCCATCGAGAAGTTCGGGTCGGACTACGCCATCTCCGTGACCGGGTATGCCGGGCCGGGCGGGGGCACTTCCGCCGACCCCGTCGGCACGGTCTATTTCGGTTATGCTTCGCCGACCGGCGTCTGGTCGCAGCGCGTCTCGGTGCCCGGCGACCGCCGGCAGGTGAAGCAACGCGCCGTCAACACCGCCTTGGACCTCATGCGCCGGAAACTGAACCGCTACCGGGTCGAGGACCTCATCCACGGGGCCTGACGGCGGGAAGCGAGGGCCCGAGGTCGGAGGACCGGAGGGCGCAATAGGTAGGGCGGGCTCTCCGAGCCCGCCGCCTAGTTGACGCCGCTGGTTTGCTTAAGGTACCTCCGGATGGCTCGGAGAGCCGTCCCTACCAAGGGTCCGGGCCTGCGAATGACAAAGGATTGCCACGAGGGGGGCGGACGGGAGATTAGGCGCGTGCCCGGCTATCTCGCCATCATCGCAGGGAAGGACGAATACCTCGTCGACCGGGACGGGCGCGCCTGTTTCGAGAAGGCCCGGAAAGCCGCGGGCGCGGACGCGGAGGCCGAGGTCATCTCCGGCCAGATCCTGCGGGTCGACGACGCGCGGATGCTCGAGCTCCAGTTCGCCGAGTCCGTGAAGACCGTGTCGATGTTCGGCGGCAAGCGGGTGATCTGGCTGCGCAACTTCAACCTCGTCACCGACACCGTCCAGGCGAAGTCCGAGGAGGTCAAACTCAGCCTCAAGAACATGCTCGAAATGGCGACGGGCGCGGACGAATCCGTCGCGGTGATCATCTCCGCCACGCCGTATGACGGGCGGCGCAAGGACCTCGCGAACCTCAAGTCCGTCGCGCATGATTTCATCCTGCACGCCTCGCCGTCCAAGGGCCCGTTCGACAAGGGCGACGCGCAGGCCGACGCGCAGGTCGCCCTCGCGGCCGAGCGCTTCAAGGCCCTCGGCGTGAAATACGAGCGCGGCGTGCCCGAGGTCATCGTCGGCCGCGTCGGTCAGTCGACGCGTCTCGTGCTCGGCGAGTGCGACAAGCTCGCCACCTACGTCGGTCCCGGCGGCACCGTGAAGGAAGCCGACGTCCACCTCCTCGTGCCCACTTTCGGCGAGGGCGACTTCTTCGAGCCGATCGAGGCCCTCGCCGCCCGCGACCTGAAGTGGGGGCTGGAGTCGCTGGACCGTTATTTCTTCAACGAGGACTCCAGCCGGCCGTTGCTCGCCGCCTTGCAGAACCGCCTGCGTCTGCTCATCCAGATCCGTTGCCTCGTCGACTCCGGCGACTTCCGGCTCGGCCCCGAAGGCCTGCCCAAGGGCCAGTTCGAGGCCGCCAGCGGCCGCCACGGCCCCACCTTCGGCTCCGCCGCCAAGTCCTCGGCCAACCTCTTCTCCCAGAACGCCTGGTATGTCAGCAACAAGGTCGCCCCGGCCGCGGCCCGCTTCACCCTGGCCGAGCTCGTCGACCTCCAGCTCGCGTGCGCGGATTGCTTCGACGCTTCCAACCGCGGCGCGGACGAGTCCTCCGTCCGCGCGATGTTCCTGCGAGCGCTTGCCGTGAAGCGTCCTGCCTGATATAAACCCTCCTTCATTCCGATGGAATCCGACAACGTCCCCAACGTCCTCGCCGACCGCTACGCCTCCCCGGCCATGAAGGCCGTCTGGTCCACCCGCGGCCGCGTGGTCCTCGAGCGCGAGTACTGGGTCGCCGTCATGAAGGCCCAGCGCGACCTCGGCCTCGACATCCCCGCCGAAGCCCTCGCCGCCTACGAGCAGGTCAAGGACCGGGTCGACTTCGAGTCCATCCGCCGCCGCGAGGAGGAGACCCGGCACGACGTCACGGCGCGCATCGACGAGGTCTGCGCCCTCGCCGGCCACCAGCACGTCCACAAGGGCCTGCCCAGCCGCGACCTGACCGAGTCCGGCGAGCAGCTCCAGGTCGGCCGCTCGCTCCAGCTCGTCCGCGCCAAGGGCGTGGCCGCCCTCGCCGCGCTCGCCCGCCGGGCGCAGGCGGACCGCGACGTCCTGATCGCCGCCCGCACGCACAACGTCGCCGCGCAGCCCACCACCGTCGGCAAGCGCTGGGCGATGTTCGGCGAGGAATGCCTCCGGGGCGTCGCGCAGGTCGACGCCGCCCTCGCGGCCTTCGCGGCCCGCGGCCTCAAGGGAGCCGTCGGCACGCAGCTCGACCAGCTCACGCTCGTCTCCGGCGACGTCGCCAAGGTGGCCCAGCTCGAGGGCCGCGTGCTCGCGCACCTCGGCGTCCCGCACGCGCTCGGCGCGGTCGGCCAGGTCTACCCGCGCTCGATGGACATGGAGGTCGTCGCCGCGCTGCTCTCCGCCGCGTCCGGCCCGTCGTCCTTCGCCAAGACCCTCCGCCTCATGGCCGGCCACGAGCT
>SYID01000237.1 GCA_005798925.1 Verrucomicrobiota bacterium | reverse complement strand
TTCCTTCACCTGGTTGAAGGCGTCGAGCCACTGATAGTAGTCCTTCTGCGTGATCGGATCATACTTATGGTCGTGGCACTGCGCGCAGGCGACGGTGAGCCCCAGCCAGGTGGTCGTCGTGCTCTCGACGCGGTCGAAGAGGCTGACGAAGCGTTGTTCTTCGGCGATGTTGCCGCCTTCGCCATTGAGGATGTGGTTCCGGTTGAAGGCCGTGGCGATCTTCTCCTCCAGTCCGGCGCCGGGCAGCAGGTCGCCCGCGAGCATCTCGGTGCTGAGGCGGTCGAACGGCTTGTCGGCGTTGAGGTTCTTCACCAGCCAGTCGCGCCAGACCCACTGGAACGTGTCGCCGTCCTGCTGGAACCCGTTGCTGTCGGCGTAGCGCGAAGCGTCGAGCCAGGGGAGTGCCATGCGTTCGCCGTAGTGCGGCGAGGCCATGAGGCGGTCGACCTGCTTCTCGTAGGCGTCGGGGCTCTGGTCCGCGAGGAAGGCGTCGGTCTCCTGCGGCGTGGGCGGCAAGCCGGTCAGGTCGAGCGAGAGCCGACGGAGCAGCGTGGCCCGCGGGGCTTCGGGCGAAAGCGTCAGGCCGACCTTGGCGAGCTTCGCGGCCACGAAGGCGTCGACGGGATGCTTCTCGCCGTTGGCGGGCAGGGCGGGGCGGACCGGGGTGACGAAGGCCCAGTGCTCCTTGTATTCGGCGCCCTCGGCGATCCAGCGCTTGAGGGTCTCCTTCTGCGCCGCGGTCAGGGTGCGGTGCGAATCCGGCGGCGGCATCACCTCGTCGGAGTCGGTCGAGACGAGTCGCTTGACGAGCTCGCTCGCCTCGGCGTCGCCGGGGACGAAGGCTTTCTTCGCCAGCGCGGCCTCCCGGACGTCGAGGCGGAGCTTGGCCTTGCGCTTGTTGCCGTCGGGACCGTGGCAGTAGAAGCAGTTCTCGGACAGGATCGGGCGGACGTCCTCGTTGTAATCGACCTTGGCGCCGAAGACGGGCAGGGCGGCGAGGAGCGCGGCGAGGAGGGGGCTGATCCGGGGCATGGGGAGATTTTAACAGGGGAAGCCCGGCCGAGGAATGGTCGGGGCCGATGGGCAGGTTGTAGAATACGACCAGCCGTCGGCGGGGGTTAGCATACAGACAGCCTTTGCGACGGTCGGTTTCAATCACCGACTGGCCCGCCGAGACTGGCAGGTGGAATCACGCTACAATTCGCTGGAAACGGATAACCTGACTGGGTTTGGGGTTGCTGGCAGGGCGGGCACGGGTGTCATTCAAGCCCGTGCGTCTGCTCGACCGCTATATCCTCGCCGAATGGTCCAAAGTCTTCGCCCTGGCCATGCTCGGGTTTGTCGGCCTGATGCTGCTTTCCGACGGGTATAATCGCATCCCGGAGTTCTTGGCGCTGGACGCCTCCGTCGGGACGATCGTCGCCTACCTCCTGCTCGGGGTGGTGCGGAACCTCTCCCTGCTCATCCCGATCTCCCTGCTGATCTCGGTCATCTTCGTCCTGGCGACCATGAACCGTAATCAGGAGATCGCCGCGGCCCGCGCCGCCGGCATCGGCATGGGGCGGCTGACCGCCCCGCTCTGGGCCGTCGGCGGCCTGCTGGCCGGCCTGTTGGCCCTGCTCAACGCCGTGCTCGTGCCGGACGCCTTGGAGGCCATGAACGCTCTGCAGGAAGAAGCGCAGTTCGCGGCCTTGAAAGCCAGGGGCGGCGTCGCGATTCCCAAGGGCCAGGCGACTTCGGTCTCCTTCGAGAACTCCAAGGCGCGCCGCCTCTGGCTCATCTCGAACCTCGGCCTCTCCGCCGGCCAGGCCTTCGAGGTCATAGTGCATTCCTTCGACGCCGACGGCCGCGAGGTCCGCCGGGTGTCGGCGCGCTTCGCCGAATTCCGCAAGACGTCGCTCGGCTGGCGCTGGACTTTCCGCGAAGGCCGCGAGCTCAGGTTCGATCCGGCCACGGGCTCGCTCATGGCCCAGCCTCGTTTCCAGGAACTGACCACGTCCGGGTTCGACGACGATCCCGAGGTGATGTTCTACTCGACCAAAGACCCGGCGAAATTGTCCCTGCGCGAGGTCTCCCGCTTCGTCGACCAGGCCGGTTTCAATCCCGGCGGGCCGAACGCCGCCTACGCGATGCGCTATCACGCCATCCTTTCGGCCCCCGCCATCTGCCTCGTCGTCATCGCCGTCGCCATCCCGTTCGCCGTCCGTCCGGGACGCATCAATCCGATGGTCGGCGTCGCCAAGACCTTCGGCCTTTTCCTCGCCTTCTACTTCCTGACTTCGTTCTGCGCCGCCTTCGGCGAGAGCGGCGCGCTGCCCCCGATGGTCGCCGCCTGGATCCCCGCCACGCTCGTCGCGTGCTGGGCTTTCCCGAAGCTGAAGTCCGTCAATTGATCCATGCTCAGAGCCATTCGTATCCGCCCCGGACGTCCCGTGCGCGCCCTCCGGGGACATCCCTGGGCCTTCCTCGGCGAAGTCGAGTTCGTCGGCGAGCCGCCGGTCGACGGCGATTGCGTCGAACTGACCGACCTCAAAGGCCGCTGCCTCGGCGCCGGCCTCTGGAACGGCAAGTCCCAGATCGCCTGGCGTCGCTACTCGCGCCGCCCGATCACCCTCGACGGCCCCCTGCTCGAAGAGCTCGTCACCGCTTCGGTCAACCGCCGCGCCGGCAAGCCGGTCTGCCGTCTGATCTGGTCCGAGGCTGACAGCCTCCCCGGCCTCGTCGTCGACCGCTACAACGACCTCATCACGATCCAGGCGCTGACCTGCGGCATCGACCGCCGCCTCGCCACGATCATCGACGTCCTGCAGCGTCTGCTGAAGCCGCGTGAGATCGTCCTCCGCAACGATGCCGCGACGCGTAAGCTCGAAGGCCTGCGCCAGGAGATCCGCACTGTCTCGGGCAAGCCGCTCGAACCCGCCTGGATGGAAGTCGGCGGCGTGCAGGTGCTCATTGACCTCATGGGCGGCCAGAAGACCGGCACCTACCTCGACCAGCTCGACCAGCATCAGCATGTCGCGAAGCTCGCCCAGGGCCGCCGCGTGCTCGACGCCTTCTGCAACCAGGGCGGCTTCGGCCTCGCCTGCGCCAAGGCC
>SYID01000236.1 GCA_005798925.1 Verrucomicrobiota bacterium | reverse complement strand
CAGGTCGCCTGCAATTTCGCCAACGACCTCGGCGACTCGCTGCGCGGTGCCGACACCGCCGCGCGCGTCGGGCCCCGGCGGGCGGTCTCGGCCGGCGACATCTCGCCCGCCGCCATGCGCCGCGGCATCTGGATCGCCTGCCTCCTGGCGCTCCTCCTCGGCGCGCCCGTCGCGTCGCTCTCGCCTTGGTTGCTCTTGGCCGGATTCCTAGCCATCGCCTGCGCGCTCGCCTACACCCTCGGGCCGTTTCCGCTGGCCTACCGGGGTCTGGGAGACGTCTTCGTGATCGGCTGCTTCGGCGTCCAGGCGACCGTCCTGACCGCGTGGGCGGTCTGCACCCCGATATCTGGCGACTGCGGCTGCCAAACCCCGTCGATGCCGTGGGCGCCCGCGCTCCTCGCCGGACTCGGGCTTGGTCTGCTCGCCGATAACATCCTCGTCGCGAACAACGCGCGCGATTACGAGACCGACCTCGCCGTCGGCAAGCGTACCACGGTCGTGCGTTACGGGCGTGGCTTCGCCCGCCGATTGCACGGTTTCAACTCCTTCGTCGGCCTCGTCTGCCTCGGGCTCGTCTTCGGCTGGGCGCCGATGGTCCTGTCGCCCTTGGCCCTCTGGCAGCACCTCGCTTTCCGCCGGGCCTCCCAGCCGGCCGATTTCCTGCCGTTTCTGGGCCGGGCGGCCGTCCTGATGCTGCTGGCGACGGTCCTGTGCGTAACTGCCACTTGCCTCGGGTGGGTGCCGGCTGGCACCCTGTGGCCGCGATGAGTCATCCCCGATCGCTCGCCGAACAGCTCGAAACCCTCGTCAACGGGGGCGCGCGGCCATCGTGGGACGAATACTTCATGGCCACCGCCGTGCTCGTCAGCTCCCGTTCCAGCTGCGAACGCCTGCATGTCGGCTGCATCATCGTCTCGACCGGCAAGCATCCGAACCGCCTCGTCGCCGCCGGTTACAACGGCTTCCTGCCGGGCGCGCCGCACGACTCGCACGTCCGCGACGGGCATGAGCTCGCGACGGTGCACGCCGAGCAGAACGCCGTGGCCGACGCCGCCAAACGGGGCGTCTCGCTGCAGGGCACCGTCTGCTACGTCACCCACTTCCCTTGCGTGAATTGCGCCAAGATCCTGGCCGCCGCCGGCATCACCGAGGTCCGCTACCGCCACGATTACAAGAACGACCCGCTGGTGGCCGAGATGTTCGCGCAGGCTGGCGTGAAGGTCATGCGGCTTGACCGCTGATGGCGCGTCCCCCGCAAAGCCTGGCGGGCATGCTGCTGGTCTCGCATCCGCAGCTGCGCGACGATCATTTCCGGGAGACCGTCGTGCTGCTGCACAGCCACGCGGCGGCCGAAGGTGCGCTCGGCGTGATCGTCAATCGTCCGCTCGGTCGCGTGCTCGGTCAGCTGCAGACGGCCGTCGCCTCGCGTCCGCTGGCCGAGGTGCCTTTGTTCGAAGGCGGGCCCGTGGCTTCCGACCGGCTCGCCTTCGGCGGCTGGAGGTTCCCGCCCGCCGGCGAGGCGGAGATCCGCTTCGGTCTTGATCAGACGGAAGCCGCGGCGTTGGCGGCCGATACGGCGTTCGCCCTGCGCGGCTACGTCGGGTACGCGGGCTGGTCGCCCGGTCAGCTTGAGAACGAACTGCGCATGAACGCCTGGGCCGTCTGCCCCTTCGGTCCCGTCTGCGCCGCGCTGGAGGGCGTCGAGCTCTGGAAGAAACTGCTCGAACTCCATCGTCCCGACCTGCGGCTCGAGGCGGATTCGCCGGATAATCCGGGCCTCAACTAACGCGCCGTCGTCAGCAGGATCTCGACGTTCTGCCTGAGCAGCTCGCCCGCTGAGCGGCCGTCGGCGGCGAGCATCTGGCGGCGGATGAGCTGATCGCGGCGCGTCGGGTCGACGCCGACCAGCTGCCATCTGCCCGGCGGCAGCCGGGGGTGGCCGGCCTCGAGGGCCGTCCAGCGCAGCGGCATGCCTTGCCAGGAGAACTCCACATGCCACCCGGCGGCCCGGAGCGTGTCGCCGTGGGCGAGCATCGGGTGGCGGCGCACGAAGTCGGGCGTCTTGGCGGCGCGAAGCGTCACGGTCGCCGCCACGGGCTGCTTGCGGTGGAGCTCGAGCAGGTCGACGCGACTTCGGGCGAGCAAGGGCGTCGGGTCCATGCCGATCAGGTTCTGCCCGTTGAAAAGCCCGTGCAGGTTGGGGCTGCGGCGGTTTTCCGGCTGGGCCGCGTACCACTGGTTGAAGCCGGTGGAGAGGATCAGCCCCGTTTCGAAGTGCAGGTGCGCCCGGTCGGGCGTGATGGGCGTCGCCCCGGCGGACGAGCGTCCCAGGCGGCCGAGGCGCGTCCCGCGGCTGACGAAGGCGCCGACCTTGACGCCGGGGGCGAGCGCCGCGAGGTGCGCGTAGAGCGTGTAGACCGGGAGTTCGGCGCCGAGGTGGGTCAGCACCACGTAGCGGCCGTAGGGTCCGTTGACCACGGCGTTGGCGTAGGCCACCGTCCCGTCCATGGCGGCGCGGACCTCGTCCAGCGCTTCGCCGGCCGCGTCGCGTGCGGTCGGGCGGATGTCGACGCCTTCATGAAAACGCCGCCCGTCCTCTCGCACCATCCCGAAGAGGGCGGACTCGAGCCGGCCGGAGACCGTCGGCTGCAGGTAGTCCTCGGGGGCGCGCACGGCGCGCAGGTCGAGGGAGGTCGGCCAGGTCACCTCGGTGGCGACGGCGAGGCACGCCGAGCGGACCGCCAGCAGGAGCAGGGAGAGGGCGCGGAGGCGCGGGCTCACTTTCTTTCCGCTTCCTTGAGCTTGCGCAGCTTCAGGGCCGAGACGTTCAGGCGCCGGCTGATGTCCATCACCGCCGCCGTGTTCGAAAGCCCCTTCTTCTCGACGTGGAACATCAGGTTGCCGTCCGTGACCTGCTGTTCGATGGGCATGATGCCCACCGCCGCGTCGTTGATGACGAGGACGAAATGCCGCCCGACGGCCTCCTTGCTGTAGTTCATCACGTCGACGGCGGCTTTGCGGTCGAGCTGGACGAGGAGGAATTCCTGGCGGAGGTCGGGGTCGCCGCTGGTGATCGCCTGGGTGCCGAGGATCTCTTCCGCCGGCACGAGGGCTCTCGGCAGCACCGAGATGGCGAGCTGGCTGACCGGCAGGCGGACTTCCTGCTTCATCGATCCGCCGATCGAAGCAGGGGCCTCGATGAAGATCGAAGCGATCTCCTCCGGGATGTCGTTCGACGCGCAACCGGCGAGGAGGATGGCGCCGAGGGCGGCGACGAGGCGGGAGAAGATCATGAAAATCAGCCGACGAGCAGGTCGAGCGAAGCGCCGACCTTGAGCAGGTGGGCGGGCTGCAGGTCGATCACCGGCACCAGGTAATCCTGCTTGGTGGCGGCGTGGACGTAAGGCTGGAAGCCTTTGTCGGCCTGGCCCGCCGGCTTGATGATGCGCTTGCGCTCGAGGAGCATGGCGAGGACGTGCTTGAGCACGGCCTTGTCGCCGGAGGGATCGGCGTCGTCCTCGTAAAGCGAGAGGAAGAATTCCTCGCGCGAGGCCAGCAGCTGGGCGCGATGGGCCTGTTCTTCTTCGCCGCGTTCCTTGACCTCGCGGCTCCATCGTCCGAGGAGGATGCCCTCGGGTCGGAACGTCGCGGCGTGCTCCTTGAGCACGTCGCAGCGTTCGATGTTGCCGCCGAGGGGCTTGAAGACGACGCACGTCACGAGGTCGCCGGCGCGGAGTTCCTTGCCGGAAGCGGCGCAGACGCGCGCGATGGGTTTGACCTGCCAGTCCATGACGGATGAGACAAGTCGGGCGGGGCGGGGCGGGCAACCCCATTCAGGTCGGTTTTGCGGCTGACTTATTGGCCCTTCCGGGCAGTCTGCCGGGCATGTCCGAAACCCCCGCCGCCGGCGTCGCCTTGCTCGTCGTGGACGTCCAGCCGACCTTCCTCAAGGCCATGGCCGAAGGCGAGGTCTGCCTGCGCCGTTGCCGGCTGGCGGTCGAAGCCGCGCGGCTGCTGGGAATGCCGGTGCTCTTCACCGAGCAGGTCCCGGCCAAGCTCGGCCCGACCCATTCCGATCTCCTGGCCGCCGCCGGCGAGGGTCGGGCTGTTTTCGGCAAGACGGCCTTCTCGGCGTTCGGGGCGCCGGGTCTGACCGAGGGCTTCGCCAAGACCAAGGTGAGCCATTTGCTCATCTGCGGATTGGAAATCCCGGTCTGCGTCTACCAGACCGCCACGGATGCCCTCCGCGAGGGCATGGGCGTCACGATCCTGTCCGACGCCGTGATCGGTCGTCGGCCTGCGGACGGTCAGGCCTGCCTCGAAGCCCTGCGCGCCGCCGGAGCCCACGTGCTGCCGACGGAGACCGTCTTCTACGCGATGCTCGGGGATGCGACGCACCCGCGGTTCCGGGTATTCACCGAACTCGTCAAGCAGGCTGCTTAGACCTGGTCGACCGTCAGGCTCGCCGCCGGCACGGCAGCGGGACCGACGGGCAGGCCGACATCCGCCCAAGCGGCGAAGGCGATCATCCCCGCGTTGTCGCCGCAGTGCTTCGGCTCGGCGACCAGCATCGGCAACCCGCGTTGCTGCGCCGCGTCCGTGAGGCGGGAGCGGAGCGTGCGATTGTTGGCCACGCCGCCGGATAGCCCCACGGATTTATAGCCGCCGAGGTCGAGGACCGCGCCGGCCTTGGAGACCAGCTGTTCGATGATCGCGTGCTGATAGCCCGCGCACAGGTCAGGCAGGGCCGCGGCCACCTCCGCATCGGACATCTTCTCGAGCTGGTAGCGCAGGGCGGTCTTGAGTCCGGAGAAGCTGAGGCGGAGGTCGGCCTTCTCCGGGATGCCGCGCGGGAAGACGAACTTGCGGACGTCGCCTAGCTGGGCGTGCCTCTCGATGAGCGCGCCGCCCGGGTAGGGCAGGCCGAGCAGCTTCGCGCCTTTGTCGAACGCTTCCCCGGCGGCGTCGTCGACCGTGCGCGCCACGACCGTGAGCCGGAGCCGCTCGTCGAGCCGCACCAGCAGCGTGTTGCCGCCGGAGACCACGATGGCGAGATGCGGGAGCAGCGCCGCGCGGGCCGCGACGAAACCCGCCGGGTCCGCCGCATGCACGGCGATGAACGGCGAGTGCACGTGGGCGCGCAGATGGTTGACGCCGACGATCGGCAGGCCGCGGGCCAGCGCCAGGGAACGGGCGAGGGTCACGCCCATCGACAGGCAGGGCAGCAGGCCGGGACCGCGGGTGACGGCGATGGTCTGGGCCGACGCGAGTTCGGCTTGGAAATCGGCGAGCAGCAGGGGCAGGGCGGAGAGGTGCATCCGGCTGGCCAGTTCGGGGACCACGCCGCCGTATTTCTCATGTTCCGCCGCCTGCGAGCTGATCAGTTCGCGCACGATTCCGCGGGCCGGGTCGAAGAGCGCCAGGGCCGATTCATCGCAGGAACTTTCGATCGCGAGGATCATCTGCCTGCAGTCAGCCCAATTCGGAGGTCGGCTCAATCCCGATTCGTCTGGCGGAGCGGAAAAGACCGCATAACGCTCCTGACGTGGAGCCCGCGGCCCGACATGACGCCATCGTCGCCTTGCTCCGTCGCGAAGCCCGCGGCGGCGTCGTCTCCTTCGCGCGCCTCGTCGAGGCGGCCCTCTACGGCCCGGGGCTCGGGTATTACGTCGCGGACCGGACGCGCGTGGGCAAGGCCGCCGGCACGGACTTCACCACCGCGGCGGCGCTTGGGCCCATGTTCGGAGATCTCATCGCCGGCGCGGCGAAGTCGCTCGTCGGCGACCTGAAGGCGCATGCCCTGGTCGAGGTCGGCGCCGAGCCAGGGCAGTCGCATTATTCCGGCGTCGCGTCGCGCTTCGCCGAATTGCGCACGTTTCCCTTCGGCGCTGGGCCGACTTTCCCGGCGCGGTGCGTCCTCGTCGCGAACGAACTCCTCGACGCGCAGCCTTTCCATCGGTTCGTCCGCCAAGGCGGAGCATGGCGCGAGCTCGGCGTCCGGGTCCACGGGCCCGAGCTCACGGTGGAGCCGCTCCCGGAGTTTTCGACCCCGGCGGCGGCGGCTTTCGCCGGTGCTTTGCCTGACGCCGACGAGGGTTGGATCCTCGATGCGCCCTTGGCCGCCGAGGAGTTGTTGCGCAGACTGGTCGCCGGCTCTTGGACCGGCGCGGTCATCCTGCTCGATTACGGCAAGACCGTCGCGCAGTGCCTTGAGTCATCGCCGGCCGGCACGGCGCGGGCCTATCGCAGCCACCGGCTTTCGGCGGCGATCCTGGAGAACCTCGGATCTCAGGACCTCACTTGTCACGTGCTCTGGGACCGTCTCGAGATCGTCTTGGCCGCCGCCGGTTTCCGGGATGTCCGGGTGGACCGACAGGAGGCCTTTTTCGTGAAACATGCCGGCGCCGAGATGGAGCGCATCGCGCTGTCGGGCGATCCTGAGGCCACGGGCCGCCTGCGGGCCTTGACGCACCCGGCGCATTTCGGGGCGAAGTTCCAGGTCCTGCACGCGGTCCGCGGTTAAACGGAAGTTTTTGGAGGCCACGCTCGACCTGAAGGGAACAACTCCTTTGCTGGGGTGTACCCCTCTTTTCCCGATGAAGTCCTCCCTGTTCGCCACGTTCACCCTCTGTCTCGGGGCCTCCGTCCTGACGGCTGAGACCAAGGTCATCGAAGCCTTCGAAGGCGATGGTTTCGACAGCTGGCAGACCACCGGCACCGGCTTCGGCCTGGCGCCGATCGCCGGCAAGGTCGACGGCGTCAACGGCGAGTTCCGCAACTATGGCGGCAACGCGCTCGTCTGCTCCGGCCACCGCGGCGATGCGGCCACCGGTACGCTGACC
Source organism: Verrucomicrobiota bacterium (assembly GCA_005798925.1). Taxonomy (GTDB): domain Bacteria; phylum Verrucomicrobiota; class Verrucomicrobiia; order Opitutales; family UBA953; genus UBA953. Next base: position 3,470 of record SYID01000236.1, on the reverse strand, counting down.
TCGCCTGAGATCAAGCTGACCCACGCCAAGCTCGGGTTCCTTGTCGCGGGCGGCAATCACCCCGGCAAGACCGCCGTCCAGCTGCTCGTCGGCGGCAAGGTCGTGCGTGAGGCGACCGGCGCCAACGACCTCACCCTGCGCGAGACCGTCTGGGACGTCGCGGAGTTCAAGGGCAAGAAGGGCGTCCTCCGCATCGTCGACGACCACGTGGGCGCGTGGGGCTTCGTCGCCGCCGACCACTTCGTCTTCTCCACGGACGACAAGCCGAACTTCGCGAAGGGCGGCCGTCCGAAGCCGAAGGCCGACAGCAGCCTCGTGCGCGTGGCCGGCGAAGGCAGCGCCGCGCTCGTCCCCGGCGCCAGCTTCAAGGTGAGCGCCGACCGCAAGGCCACCGGCGTGACCTCGCCCACCGCGATCGGCTTCGGCAACGACGGTTCCGTCTACGTCGCCGAGACGCATCGCTTCCGCTTCGGCGTCGAAGACGACCGCAACCATCTCTACTGGTATCATGACGACCTTGCCGCGGCCACCACCGCCGACCGTCTTGCCCTGCATAAGAAGTGGGAAGCCAAGCGCTCCCATGAGTGGATGACCGCCAAGTCCGAGCTCATCCGCCACGTCGGCGGCGAGCAGGCCGACGGCACCTTCACCACGAACAAGGTCTTCGCGGGCGGCTTCAACGACGTCCTGGACGGCACCGGCGCCGGCGTCATGGCCTGGGACGACACGGTCTACTTCGCGTGCATCCCGAAGCTCTGGATGCTGCATGACGCCAAGCAGGACGGCGTCGAGGTTGGCCGCAAGGTCATCGAAGACGGCTTCGGCGTGCGCATCTCGCTCTCCGGGCACGACATGAACGGCTTCGCCATCGGTCCCGACGGCCGCGTCTGGGGCACCATCGGCGACCGCGGTTTCAATCTCACCACCAAGGAAGGCAAGAAGTATGACTCCCGCAACCGGGGCGCGGTCTTCCGTTTCGAGCCCGACGGCACGAACTTCGAAGTCGTCCATTTCGGCCTGCGTAATCCCAAGGAGATCGCCTTCGACGACTTCGGCAACGCCTTCTCGGTCGACAACAATTCCGACCAGGGCGACGCCGCCCGCGTGGTCTACGTCGTCGAAGGCGCCGATTCCGGCTGGGAGATGGAGCACCAGGCCATGCACACCTTCCACCGCTCGATCGGCCTCGAGCAGCGTCCGCTCTCGCGTTGGATGACCGAGAAGGTCTGGGAGCTCCAGAATCCGGTCCAGCCGGCCTTCATCATCCCGCCCTCCGCTTACATCAGCTCCGGTCCTTCCGGCCTGACCTATCACCCGGGCGCGGGCTTCCTCGAAGCCGAAGCCGGCCATTTCCACATCTGCGACTACCGCGGCTCCGCCGGCGCGTCCGGCATCTGGTCCTTCAAGATGGAGCCCGCGGGCGCCGGCATGAAGATGACCTCCTCGCACCAGCTCCTCTGGGGCGTGGCCGCGACCGACATCGAGTATGACTGGAAGGGACGGCTCGTCGTCGCCGACTTCATCACGGGCTGGGAATCCCATGAAGCGGGCCGCCTCGTGACGCTGCAGGCCGACAAGATGATGAAGCCCGAAGCCGTCGCCCCGGTGGCCGCGCTCATCAACGGCGGCATCGCCAAGGCCTCGTCCGCCGAGCTCGCCGCGCTCCTCGCGCACGCCGACCAGCGCGTCCGCCTGCGCGCCCAGCTGGAACTCACCCGTCGTCCGGACGCCGCGGACCGTTTCTCGGCCGCCACCCGGTCCGCCCACGCCCTCGAGCGCGTGCATGGCATCTGGGGGCTCGGCATCCTCGCCCGCCGCGGCGCCGCCATCGCCCCCGGTGGTGCCTGGAAGGGCCCGACCCCGATGGCTTCCCTCGAAGAGCGCACCGCCGCCGCCCGCCTTCTCGTCCCGCTGCTCGCGCACGCCGACGCCGAAGTCCGCGCCCAAACCGTCCGGGCGCTGGAAGAAGCCCCGCTCAAAGGCAACGAGCTGCCGCTCGGCAAACTGATCCTCGACCCCTCGCCCCGCGTCCGGGCCTTCGCCGCCATCGCCGCGGCCCGCCTCGGCGCCGACAAGTATCTCCCGCAAGTCCTCGCGATGCTCAAGGAGAACGCCGACGCCGACCCTGTGCTCCGTCACGCCGGCTCCTTCGCCATCGACCACCTCTGCAAGGACGCCGCCGCCTTCGACGCCGTCGCCAAGGACGACAGCGCTTCCGTGCGTCTCGCCGCGGTCATCACCCTGCGACGCCGTCTGGACGCTTCCGCCGCCCGCTTCGTGAAGGACAAGTCTCCGCTCGTCGCCGACGAAGCCATCCGCGCCGTGCATGACCTCGGTCTCGAAGCCGGCCGCCCTTCTGTAGCCGCCCTCATCGACGACCTTGGTTCCCGCGAATGGACCATCTTCATGCTGCGTCGCCTGACGCACAGCGCTTTCCGTCTCGGCGGCGAAGCGAACGCCGCCCGCGTGGTGGCCGTCGCCGCCAACGAGAAGCTGCCGGCCGAGGTCCGGGCCGAAGCGCTCCGCCTGCTCGCCCTTTGGGCCAATCCGTATCCGGTCGACCAGTCGACCGGCCACTGGGCCCCGTTGCCGGCCCGTGACGCCAAGGAGCTGCGCGCCAGCCTGAGCGCGGCCTTGCCTGCGTTGCTGAAGGGCGACTCCGAGATCCTGCGCGCCTCCCTCGAACTGGTGGAGCAGTATAAGCTCGAGGTCGCCTCGCTCTCCAACGACCTGCTCGCCGGTCTGGTAGGCAACGAGAAGCTCACCGGCTCCGCCCGCGCCAAGGCCCTCGAACTCTGGCTCGAGCGCAAGCCGGCGGACCTCGCCGAAGTCGCCGGCAAGTTCGCCAAGGACAAGCAGGACGAAGTCGCCATGGTCGCCCTCGGCGCGCTCGCCCAGCTCAATCCCGCCCAGGGTCTCATCGAACTCTCCCAGTCGGCCAAGTCCGGCTCCGCCGCCCGTCGTCAGGGCGCCTGGAAGGCTCTCGCCAAGCTGACGGCTCCCGGCGTCGACGCGCTCTTCGTCGAAAGCCTCAAGGCGCTCGGGCAGGCCAAGGGCGTATCTCCGGCCGCGATCGAACTCCTCGAGGCCTCCGCGCAACGTCCCGAGGCCTCCGTCAAGGAAGCCCTCGCCGACACGCAGAAGGCCATCGCCGGTGGCGCCGACAAGCTCGCCAAGTGGTTGCCCGCGCTCGAAGGCGGCGATGCCAAGAACGGCTTCGCGCTCTTCACCGCCTTGCCGGCCGGACAGTGCCTGCGCTGTCACCGGGCTTCGGACGACTCGCATGCCGCCGGCGGCGAAGCCGGCCCGAACCTCGCCGGCATCGCCAAGCGTGGCGACCGTCGCTACCTCCTCGAATCCGTCGTGAATTCCGGCGCCGTCGTCGTCTCCGGTTACGGCACCGTCAACCTCGACCTCGTCAACGGCGGGGCCTTGGTCGGCACCCTCATCAAGGAAGAGAAGGAGCACGT
>SYID01000235.1 GCA_005798925.1 Verrucomicrobiota bacterium | reverse complement strand
GAGGTCGCCTTCGGGGCCGATGAGCCAGGTCACCTTCGCGGCTTTCGTGAAATCGAGGTGCGCGACCGGTTCGGCGTCGAATTCGAGCGAACCCGTCAGGCGCAGTTCGCCGTCTGCCATGGCCGGCAGACGCTCGACCCACTCGCGGAAACGGACCGGGGCCGAGATCCCCGCGCGCCACGGGTGGCCGGATTGCTTGCAGGCCTCGACGGCCTGCTGCTGCCAGCGTTCGCGGCGGGCGCGAGCGCGCTCGGCGTCGAGCTTCACTTCGCAGCGCGCCGTCTCGAGCGGGATGATTCCCGCCGCGCCGGCTTCGCAGCAGGAGCGGACCAGGTCGTCCATCGTGCCGCCTTTCGGCATCCCTTGGGCGACGAAGATCGCCGGCGAGAGCGGATCGGCCGCGCGGGCGCGGATCACTTCGACCATCGCGCCGTCGCCGTCGGCCGAGGCGAGCCGGCCTTCGACCACCAGGCCTTCGCCGTCGAGGAGCACGACCGCGTCGCCGCGGCGGGCGCGGAGGCTGCGGACCACGTGGGCGGATTCTTCGGCCGAGAGCCTCACGTGGGCGCCGGGCTTGCACGCCGGCGCTTGTTCGTGGTCGATCCAGGCGCGGAGCGGGCTCATCAGGCGAGGGCGACCGGGCGGTCGTAGGAGGGATCCCAGTCTTTCCAGACCGGTTCGTAGCCGTGGGCGCGGAGCATCGCGGCCACGTCGGCGGGCGAGCGGTCGTCCTCGATCGCGAACTGTTCGAGCGAGGCCGCGCGGCCTTCGGCGTAACCGCCCGGGTTCGTGTGCGAGCCCGCGCTCATCGCCGTCACGCCCACGCGGCAGGCGTGGTCGCGGAACTTGCGGCTCTCGCGCGTGCTGAGGTTGAGCTCCACCTCCGCGCTCAGCAGGCGGAAGGCGCAGATCGCCTGGACCAGGTCGCGGTCGGTCATCTCGACCTTCGGCTGCAGCTCGCCCTCGTGAGGGCGGATGCGCGGGAAGGAGACGCTGTAGCGGCTCCGCCAGTGCCTGCGTTCGAGCCAGCGGAGGTGGAGGGCCGTGAAGAAACATTCCGCGCGCCAGTCCTCGAGGCCGAAGAGCGCGCCGAGGCCGATCTTATGGACGCCGGCGGCGCCGACGCGGTCGGGGGCGTCGAGGCGGTAGAGGAAGTCGGACTTACGTCCCTTCGGGTGGTGGACGTGATACGTCTCGCGGTGGTAGGTCTCCTGGTAGACCAGCACCGCGTTGAGGCCGTGCCTGCGGAGCTCGGCGTATTCGTCGGTCTCGAGCGGCTGCACTTCCATCGACAGCGAGGAGAAGTGCGGGCGGAGCAGGTCGAGGGCCTGGACGAAGTAAGGCACCGCGACCTTGTTGGATTCGCCCGTCAGGATGAGCAGGTGGTCGAAGCCCAGCTTCTTGAGCGCGCCCGCCTCGCGGAGGATCTCGCCCGGGTTGAGCGTGCGGCGCGGGACCTTGTTGCCGGCCGAGAAGCCGCAGTAGGTGCAGACGTTCTGGCACTCGTTGGAAAGGTAGGCCGGGGCGAAGAGCTGCATCGTCCGGCCGAAGCGGCGGAGCGTGCGTTCCTGGCTGAGGCGCGCCATGCGTTCCAGGTGCGGGGCGGCCGCCGGCGAGATCAGCGCCTTGAAGTCCTCGAGGTCGGCCGTGTCCGCCTCGGCGCGGGCGAGGGCGCGCCGCACGTCGGCCTCCGTCTTGGCCGCGACGGCGCCCAGGACTTCATCCCAAGGATGGGCGGCATGGGCTTCGGCGAACGACATCGGCCCGTCACTGTGGGCTTGAAACCCGCGCAGGGCAAGGGCGGGCGCGTTCAGAGCGTCGCGGCGTAGCCGGCGGCGTCGAGAAGGGCGCCCAGTTCCGCCGGATCCTTCACCTTCACCTTGATCATCCAGGCGCCGGCGTAGGGTTCGCGGTTCACGAGGTCGGGAGCGTCATTGAGGGCGGAGTTGGCCTCGAGGATCTCGCAGGCCACCGGGCTGTAGAGGTCGGAGGCCGCCTTGACCGATTCCACCGTGCCGAAGACGTCGCCGTGGCCGAACGATGTGCCGACCTTCGGGAGGTCGACGAACGTCACGTCGCCGAGGGCGGCCTGCGCGTGGTCGGTGATGCCGATGACGGCGGTCCCGTCGGCGGCGACCCTGATCCACTCGTGGTCCTTGGTGTAACGCAGGTCGGCAGGCACGTTGCTCATGGCATCTGGGTAAAGGGGGCGGATTTTATTTCAACCCTTCACTTCACGAAAGGCTCGGCCGAGACGCGCAGCGGGAGGCGGTGGCCTCGTACGTCGACGGTCAGCGCGGCCGACGAGGCGTGGCCGGCGGCGACGAGGGCCGTGCCGATCGGCTTGCCCAGGACCGGGGACTGCGTGCCGGAGAGCACTTCGCCGACGGGCGTCTCGCCGTCGAACACCCTCGCCCCTTGGCGGGCGATGCGGCGGTCATCCAACGAGAACAGCACCACCGTGGAGACCAGGCCGCCTTGGGCCTGGCGGTGGAGCGCCTCACGGCCGATGAACTCCGGCTTCGTGAACTTCACCGTCCAACCGAGGCCGGCCTGGATGGGCGAGATCTGCTCGGAGATCTCGTGTCCGTAGAGCGGGTAATTGGCCTCCAGGCGGAGCGAGTCGCGGGCGCCGAGGCCGGTCGGGACGAGCCCGTGCGGCTTGCCGGCGGCGAGCAAGGCGCGGGCCACCTTTTCGGCGGAAGCCGCGGGCAGGTAGAGTTCGAAGCCGGGCGAGCCCGTGTACCCCGTGCGGGAGATCAGGCAGCCGCCGACGCCGGCCACCTCGCCGAACGCGAAGCCGAAGCGCTTGATCGGCGCGAGCGGCGTCGCGGTCACCAGCCCGAGGATCTGTTCGGCGCGCGGTCCTTGGAGGGCGAGCTGGGCCCAGGCGGCGCATTCGTCGAGCACCTCGACTTGGAGGGCGCCGACGTGGGCGCGCATCCAGGCGAGGTCTTTCGCCGCGTTGGACGCGTTGAGGCAGATCAGGAATTCGTCGTCGGCCAGGCGGTAGACGATCAGGTCGTCGACGCAGCCGCCGTCGGGCTGGCACATCACCGTGTAGCGGGCCATGCCGACCTTGATGGACGCCATCTCGTTGGTCATGATCGCGTCGAGGAACTTCGCCGCGTCGCGGCCGCGGACGCGGGCCTCGCCCATGTGCGAGACGTCGAAGAGGCCGGCCGCCTGGCGGACCGCCAGGTGCTCCTCGATGATGCCCGCGTATTGCACCGGCATCTCCCAGCCCGCGAAGGGGACGAGGCGCGCGCCGAGTTCGACGTGCAGGGCGAAGAGCGGCGTGCGGGCGAGCGTTTCCGGCATAGGCCTCCGAAGGTGCGGCGCCGGCGGGATGTTCCAACAAAAAAGCCCGGCCGAGCGGCCGGGCTTTTCGAAGCGGAGCGAAGTCCGGCTCAGAGGCCGAGTTCCTTGCGGAGACCGGCGAGGGCGGCCTTGAAGTCCTCCTCGGAGATGGCCTTCGCGCGGCGCTTGCTCTCGAGCAGGGCGTAGCGGGAGCTGAACTCGGAATACTTCAGGGCTTCGGCGCGGGCCTTGGCATCGGCGGCGGCCTTGTTGGCTTCGGCGAGCTTGGCTTCGGCCTCGCGGCGGGCGGCGGCGACGGCCTTTTCCGAGGCGGCCTTCGCGGCGGCGGCGGCCTTGTTGGCATCGGCGGCGGCCTTGTTCGCTTTGACGAGTTTGGCTTCGGCGGCGGCCTTGGCTTCGGCCAGTTTGGCTTTGGCTTTGGCTTCGACTTGTCCGTCAGCGACGGCCTTCTCGGCGGCCTTGTTGGCCTCGGCGAGCTTGGCTTGGAGCAGCTTCACCTCTTCGTTGGCCTTGGCGGCGGCCTTGTCGGCGGCGGCCTTGGCATTCAGGGCGGCCTCTTCTTTGGCCTTGGCGAGGTCCTCGTTGGCCTTGGCGACCGCGGCTTTCTGCTCTTCGAGGGCTTTCTGGATCTCGGCGAGGCTCTTATCGGCGGCGGCCTTGGCTTCCTTCGCTTCGAGGTCGGAGCGGCGCTTCAGTTCGTCGGCGCGGGCCGCCAGCGACTTGATCGCCGCTTCGGCGTTGGCCTGCGAATCCTTGAGGGCCTTGATTTCGGCGGCGTAGGTCTGCTCGAGGCGGGCGAGGCGGGCGGCGGAATCCTTGGCGGATGCGTCCGAGGCCTGGGCCGACTTGGTTTCGGCGATGCCCTTGTTGAGCTGGGCCAGACGGGCCTGGGTCTCGGCTTCCTTGGCGGCGAGGGCGGCCTGCACTTTGGCGGCGGCTTCCTTGGCGGCGTCGATGTCCGACGGCTGTGCTTGCTTGGCGGCGACTTCTTCGCCGAGGGCCTTCTTGGAAAGCTTCTCGAACTCTTTGAGGTCGGCGGGGGGCACACCGGGTTCGCCGGCAGCCGGCTCCTTGGTGAGGTTGACCACGATGGAGGCGGGGAAACCGTATTCGACAGCTTTGCCCGTGGAGATGAGGCGCGGCTTGAGTTCGGTCGTCTCGGTGACGTAGCCGCCCTTGCCGACCTGCAGCTCGTAATTCTTGGCACGGTCGAGCTTGATGGTGGTCGGCGTCCGGCCGACGGCGGAGCCGTTGAGCCGCACGGCGGCCGCGGTCGGGCTCGACGTCACCGAGACGGTGTCGATGTTGGCCGAGTCGACGGAGGACTTGCAACCGGCGAGGGCGACGCCGAGGGCGACGAGGGAAACGGGGATACGCATGTTACTGGACTTGGGGTGGAAGGTTTTCGTGCAAAGCCGCCAAGGTTTCAACCCCTAAACGCCGAAACGCCGAGGGTTGACACCGACGGGCTGTGAACAACCCTGTGAATGAGGGCATAAGCCAGCATAGCTCAGTTGGTAGAGCAGCCGCCTTGTAAGCGGCAGGTCGTCGGTTCAAGTCCGACTGCTGGCTCCAGCCCCTGCTTTTCGCGGTTCAGGCTCGGGGCAAAGCCCCCCACTGGGGGGCTTGTCGCAGGGCGTCGGCCACCCGGACCACCGGGCGGGCCGCCGCGACGTCGTGGACGCGGAGCATCGCGCAGCCTTGGGAGATTCCCCAGGCCGCGGTGACATCATTGCCGGCCGCGCGGCGGAGCGGATCGGGTTCGTCGAGCACCAGGCCGAGGGTCGACTTGCGGCTCGTCCCGAGCAGGACGGGATAACCCAGCGCGGCGACCTTGGAAAGTTCGCGCACCAGCATCAGGTTCTGGGCGGGCGTCTTCCCGAACCCGAAGCCGGGGTCGGTCCAGAGCTGTTCGCGGCGGATGCCGGCCGCGAGCGCGCGGCGCAGCGAGCCGCGCAGATCTTCGAGGATTTCTGGCCAGAAATCGGAATAATCCGGCTGTTTCCGGCGGTGCATCAGGATGAGCGGGCAACGTAGGCGAGCGCAGGCGGCGGCCATCGGCGAAGCCTCCTCGACGGCTTCGAAGCGGCCGCCTTCGACGTCGTTGACCAGGTCGGCGCCGGCCTCCACGCAAGCCACGGCGACGGCGGCCTTGTAGGTGTCGACGGAAAGCACCGCCTGGGGGAAACGTCGGCGGATGGCCCGGATCGCCGGGACCAACCTCGCTTCTTCGGTGCCGGCCGAGACCGGTGTCGCGCCCGGGCGGGTGGATTCCGCGCCCAGGTCGAGCACGTCGGCGCCTTCGGCGAGCAATGTTTCGGCGCGGGCGACCGCCGCGTCGGCGTCGGGCAGCTGGCCGCCGTCCGAAAACGAGTCGGGGGTCAGGTTCATGATCCCCATCAGCAGGGTGCGCCGACGCCAATCGGGCAGGGGGGTGCCATGAGGGCTGGTCCAGGACATGGCTTGGGGTTAGGCGGTCGGCTGTCGGGCGCAACCCCCAAGCCCGGCGGCGGTAGAAGCCGAGCCGCTTATCTGTTATTAGAGGGTATGATGGGTTTTATTAAAGTTAAAGTATTGATTATCAACAGTTTAGCAAAACTTACCAGCGGGGTCGCTCAAAAGGAGTCTTTTTAAGAGCGTTTTCCCCTGCCGGGGCTTGCAAATCGCCGCCTTTTTACGGACTTTCCGCCGTCCGAAACTCTCTCTCCATGTTTTCTCGCTTTCTTAGTCGGGCAGGTCTTTTCGCCGCCCTCCTCCTGGCCGTCTTCATGGCGGGATGCTCCAAGGAAGAACTGACCGTCCGTCAGTCGACCATGGACCCCAAGGGGCCGGTCGCCCAGGTGCAGTTCGATGTCTTCATGGACACCGTCTGGCTGGTGGTCGTGCTCTTCGCGCTGGTCGGCGGCCTGCTGGTCTACGCCGTGATCAGGTTCCGCGCCCGCCCCGGCGACGAGGACAAGCCCGCCATCGTCGAAGACGGCCACGGCAACCCCCTCGTCGAGATCGGGCTCATCACCGCCTCGATCGGCGCGCTCGTCATCATCGCGATCCCGACCCTGAGCGCCATCTGGTACACCGACGACGTCCCGGCCGAATCCGTCCCTGCGTCGAAGCTTTCCGCCTGGTATCCGCGCGTCGAAGGCGGCCGCGAGAACTACGCCCAGACCGTCGCGGAACAGGTGCTCGAGGTCGACGTCATCGGCAAGCAGTGGTGGTTCCGTTTCGAATACCCGCAGCTCGGCCTGACCAACGACGCCAAGCACTCCGTCCCGAACGAGCTCGTCATCCCGAAGGGCAAGGCCGTCCGCATCAACCTGCGCTCCGAGGACGTCATCCATTCCTTCTGGGTCCCCAAGATCGCCGGCAAGGTCGACCTCATGCCGGGCCGCAAGAACCACATGTGGATCCAGGCGGACCAGACCGGCCACTACTACGGCCAGTGCGCCGAGTTCTGCGGTGACTCGCACGCCTACATGCTCTTCCGCGTCGAAGTCGTCGAGCCCGCCGAATTCGCCAAGTGGGTGCAGAAGCAGAAGACCGACGCCGCGCCCGTGGCCGCCGGCACCAAGGCCGAGCAGGGCAAGGCCCTCTTCGCCGCCAAGAGCTGCGCGATGTGCCACAACGTCGGCGGCCACTACGGCGCCGGCGCCTTCGGCCCGGACCTCACGCACGTCGCCTCGCGCAAGTCGCTCGCCGGCGCCTGGCTCGACAACCGTGACGCCGCCAAGCAGCGCGCCCTCGAGAAGTCGACCGGCAACACCGAGAATTCCGAGCCCGTCGACCCGGCCACGCTCAAGGCCAATCTCATCCGGTGGATCGGTTCGTCCGGCGTCGCCCACGGCGCCGACGGCAAGGCGACCAAGGACGTCAAGCCCGGCAACCGCATGCATTATTACAAGATGTTCAACGTGGCCGGCCTCCGCGAGACCAACCAGCAGTTCACCGCCGAGGAGCTCGACGCCCTCGCCGAATACCTCCTCACCCTGAAGTAAGCCTTCCTCCCCTTCACACCCATGTCCCACGATTCCCATCACGCCCCGGTCGCCTGCAAGACCGAGCTGGCGCCTGAGCGCAGCGACCTCGGCCTCTACCGCCCGGACCGCGCCACCGGCTGGACCGACTGGCTGACCACCGTCGACCACAAGAAGATCGGCATCCTGTACGGCGCCTTCGCCATGCTCTACTTCCTGATCGGCGGCGTCGAGGCGCTCGCCATCCGCACCCAGCTGGCCCGCCCGGACAACGACTTCGTCACGGCGCGCATGTACAACCAGCTGTTCACCATGCACGGCACCACGATGATCTTCCTCGGGGTCATGCCGCTGTCCGCCGCCTTCTTCAACTTCCTCGTGCCCCTGCAGATCGGCGCCCGCGACGTCGCCTTCCCGCGCCTCAACGCCTTCTCGCTCTGGACGTTCGTCTTCGGCGCGTTCGTGCTCAACGCCTCGTGGCTGTTCGAGTTCGGCCACCTCGCCGGCTGGTTCGATTCCTTCGCCTGGCACAAGGCGCTCGTCTACACCGACTTCGCCCCGGCCAACGGCTGGTTCAGCTACGCCCCGCTCTCGGGCACCTTCGGCCAGAACGGCCAGGCCCTGCGCTTCACCGGCGTCGGCACCGACTTCTGGATCATCGGCATCCAGGTGCTCGGCATCGCCTCGCTGGCGGCCTCCTTCAACTTCATCTGCACCATCATCAACATGCGCGCCAAGGGCATGACCATGATGCGGCTGCCGGTGTTCACCTGGATGACGCTGGTCACCGCGGTGCTCATCATCCTGGCCTTCCCGGCCATCACCGTCGCGCTGATCGAGCTCATGTTCGACCGCGCCTTCGGCGCCAACTTCTTCAACCCCTCCGCCGGCGGCCAGCCCGTCCTGTGGCAGCATCTCTTCTGGATCTTCGGACACCCCGAGGTGTACATCCTCGTGCTGCCGGCGATGGGCATCGTCTCGGAAGTGCTCCCGACCTTCACCGGCAAGTCGCTGTTCGGCTACCCGATCATCGTCTTCTCCGGCGCCGTCATCGGCTTCCTCGGCTTCGCCGTCTGGAGCCACCACATGTTCACCACCGGCCTCGGCCCCGTGCCGACCGCCGCCTTCTCGCTCCTCACGATGGCCATCGCCGTCCCGACGGGCGTTAAGATCTTCAACTGGCTCGGCACGATCTGGGGCGGACGGATCCGCTTCACTCCGCCCATGGTTCTCGCCCTCGGCTTCATCTGGATGTTCATGTGCGGCGGTTTCTCCGGCGTCATGCACTCCGCGGCCCCCGCCGACTCCCAGCAGCAGGACAGCTACTTCGTCATCGCGCACTTCCACTACGTGCTCCTCGGCGGCGTGCTCCTCGGCCTGATGGCTGGCCTCTACTTCTGGTTCCCGAAGATCTTCGGCCGCATGCCGAACGCCCCGATCGCTTACATCGCCTCGGGCTTGGTCATCCTCGGCTTCAACGTCGCCTTCGGTCCGATGCACTACCTCGGCCTGGCCGGCCAGCCGCGCCGCACGCACACCTCCCACGCCGGCCACGGCTGGGAGACCTGGAACTTCGTCGCCCCCATCGGCGCCTACATTCTCGGCATCGGCGTCGCCCTGGCCTTCGTCAACCTCGTGTGGACGGCCTTCCGCGGCAAGAAGTGCTCCAACGACCCGTGGGATGGCCGCACGCTCGAGTGGTCGCTGCCTTCCCCGGTGCCAGAATATAACTTCGCCCAGGCTCCGATCGTCGCCACGCGCGACGCCTTCTTCGAAGACAAGCATGGCAGCAAGCGCATCGGCTCCGAGCCTGACGGCGGCGAAGCCGGCGTCCACATGCCCAGCCAATCTTGGATGCCGCTCGTGGCTTCCGCGGGCTTCCTCTTCATTGGCTTCGGTATGCCGATGATGGCGATGGGCGTCCCTCATGCCGGCTGGATGGTCATCGGAGGCCTCGGCGTCCTCTTCCTCGGCATCTGGCTCTGGGCCCTCGAAGGTCCGGGTGGCTACATGCTCAAGACCCCCGCCGCCTCCGGTACGCCGGTTCCGACCGAGACCGCCGCCCGCTGAGCGCCTTCCTCTCCTCATTCTAAATTCTGACCTCCATGTCTGACACCGCCGCCGCGCACGAAGCGCCTACG
>SYID01000234.1 GCA_005798925.1 Verrucomicrobiota bacterium | reverse complement strand
TTGCCGCGGAGATTGACGCGGACGAGGGCGCGGTGGGCGCGGTCGGTGCCCTTGCGGATCGCATCGGGGACTTCCTTGGCCTTGCCGTAACCCACGCCGACGCGTCCCTTGCCGTCACCGGCCACGACGAGCGCGGCGAAGATGAAGCGGCGGCCGCCTTAGACGACCTTGGAGCAGCGATTGATGTGGACGACCTTGTCGTTGTACTCGGAAGCGGGAGCGTCGTTACGATTGTCGCGACGGGGTCCGCGGCCGGGGCCGCCAGGGCCGTTGCGACGGCCGCCGGGGCCGCCGGGGCCGCCAGGACCACGACGATCGCCGCCGGGACCGGAACGGCCGGGGGCAGCGGGGGCGGAGGCGGCGGGAGCCGCGGCGGGGGTGTTGTCTTCGCTCATGAAATCAGAAGGTCAGGCCGGCCTGGCGGGCGGCGTCGGCGAAGGACTTGACGGTGCCGTGATAACGGCGGCCGGCGCGGTCGAAGACGACGGTCGTGAGACCGGCGGCCTTCGCCTTGGCGCCGAACGCGGCGCCGAACGCGGTCGCGCCGGCGACGTTGGCGCGGAGCTTCTTGGCGCGGAGGTCCTTGGAGGTGGTGGAAAGGGCGACGAGGGTCTTGCCCGCGTCGTCGTCGATGGCCTGCGCGTAGAGGTGCAGGTGGGTGAGCTTGAGGGCCAGGCGGGGACGGGCGGCGGTGCCGCGCACCGTCTTGCGGATGCGCCAGCGACGCTTCTGCGCCAGGAGATTCTTCTTCTGCAGTTTCATGGAATGTTTTCGGGTCAGGCCGCTTAGGCCGTCTTCTTGCCCTCCTTGCGGCGGACGTATTCGCCTTCGACGCGGACACCCTTGCCCTTGTAAGGCTCGACGGGCTTGTAAAGCTTGATGGTCGAGGCGACCTGGCCGACCATGTGGCGGTCGGCTCCCGTGATGACCAGCTTGGTGCCGTCGGTGACGACGACGTTCACGCCGGCCGGGATGGTGTAACGGATCGGATGGGAATAGCCGAGGGCGAGGTCGAGGACGTTGCCCTTGAGCAAGGCCTTGAAACCGACGCCTTCGATCAGGAGGGTCTTGGAGTAGCCGGTGGCCACGCCTTCGACCATGTTGCGGATGATGGCACGGACGGTGCCGTGCAGGGCGCCCGCGGTCTTCTTCTCGGTGAGGTCGCTCACGTTGACGACCTTGGCGTCGGCGACGACGCCGATCTCCTTCGGGAAGGGCTTCGAGAGTTCGCCCTTGGGCCCCTTGACGACGACGACGTTGTCCTTGACGGACACGGTCACCTTGTCGGGGATGTTGACGGGCTGCTTACCAATTCGGCTCATGGAAATGCGAGGAGGGGGTTGGACGGGTTACCAGACCTTGGCCAGGAGCTCGCCGCCGACCTTCTGGCGACGGGCTTCGGCGTCGGTCATGACGCCACGGGAGGTGGTGAGGATGGAGACGCCCATGCCGCCGATCACCTTGGGCACGGCGCTGTAGCCGGCGTAGATGCGACGACCGGGGGTCGAGACGCGTTCGATGCTCGTGATCGCCGGGACGCCGGCGACGTACTTGAGCGAGAGCTCGAGGACCGGGAGGCCGTCGCGCTCGGCCTTGCGGGCGGCGGCGAGATAGCCGGAGTCGACGAGGATCTTGGCCACGCCTTCGCGGAGGCGGGACCACTGGACGGTGACGACGGCCTTGTTGGCCTGGGAACCGTTGCGGATGGAGGTGAGGAAATCCCCGATGGTGTCAGTGGAAGCGGACATGGTGTTGGTTGGCTTGGGGGTTACCAGGAGGCCTTGGTGACGCCGGGAATCTGGCCGTTGAGCGCGAGCTCGCGGAAGGTGATACGGGAAAGGCCGAACTTGCGGATGAACGCGCGCGGGCGGCCGGAGATGGAACAGCGGTTCTTCTGGCGGACTTTCGACGAGCTGCGGGGCAGCTTGGCGAGCTTGCGCTGCGCTTCGTAGAAAGCCTCCTCGGTGACCTTCGGGTCGGCGAGGACCTTCTTGAGCTCGGCGCGCTTGGCGGCGTACTTCTTGACGAGGCGGTCGCGCTTGAGGGCGCGCTGGATGACGGACTTCTTGGCCATGCTGGTAAGGAGGGGGAGGATTAGGCCTTGGCGGCGGCGGTGGTGGCGGCGGCCGCGTCCGCGGCGCTGGAGCGGCGGAACGGCATGCCGAGGAGGCGGAGGAGCTCGCGGCCTTCGTCGTCGGTCTTGGCGGAAGTGACGATCACGACGTCCATGCCCACGTTGGCGCGCTGGGAACCGTCAGCCTGGGTTTCCGGGAAGATGGTGTGGTCGACGATGCCGAGAGAATAGTTGCCACGGCCGTCGAGACGGTTCGAGGTGCCGCGGAAGTCGCGGATCATCGGGAGGGCGACCGCGGTGAGGCGGAGGTAGAACTCCCACATGCGGGCGCCGCGGAGGGTGACCATGCAGCCGAGGGGCATGCCTTGGCGGACCTTGAAGCTCGCGACGGACTTGGTGGCCTTGGTGATGACCGGCTTCTGGCCGGAGAGCTTGGTGATGTCCTTGACGACTTCGGCCATGTGGCCCTTGTCAGCCTCGGCCTTGAAGGCGGAGTTGAGGACGATCTTCTTCAGGTTAGGGACTTGGTGGATGTTCTTATAACCGCGGCTCTTGATGAGCTCGGGGACGACCTTCTCGAGGTAGTACTTCTTCAGATAAGGAACGGATGCCATTTGCGTGTGAGATCTCGGGTGGTTTCGTCGGGGTTACTTCTTGGCGGCGGCCTTGGCCGGCTTCTTGGCGCGACGGGCGTCCCAGAGGGAGCCGAGCATCACGTTGGAGCGATGGATGGGGGCTTCCTTCTCGGTGATGCCGCCCTGCCCGTCCTGGGTGCGCTTGAGGTGGCGCTTCACGAGGTTCAGGCCCTCGATGGTGACGCGTTCGTCGGCCCGGTTGTAGCTGACGACCTTGCCGCGCTTGCCTTTTTCGGCGCCGGCGATGACGACGACTTCGTCGCCTTTCTTGATGTCGGTCTTGGACATGGTGTTCAGAGTACCTCGGGAGCGAGGGAGATGATCTTCATGAAGTTCTTGCTGCGCAGCTCGCGGGCGACGGGCCCGAAGATGCGGGTGCCCTTGGGGTTGCCGTTCTCGTCGAGGATGACGACGGCGTTAGTGTCGAAGCGCAGGTAGCTGCCGTCCGCGCGACGGATCGGGGCGACGGTGCGCACGATGACGGCGCGGCAGACGGAGCCTTTCTTCACCTGAGCGTCAGGGGTCGAATCCTTGACGGAGCAGATGATGATGTCGCCCACGCCGGCGGTGTCGGTCAGCTGGCCGAGACGGCGGATCATGCGGACCCTGCGGGCCCCGGTATTGTCGGCTACTTCGAGCCGGGAAAGCATCTGGATCATTGTGGGAAGGGTCGGAGGTGGACGGGCCGGATTAGTCTTCGATCG
This sequence comes from Verrucomicrobiota bacterium, assembly GCA_005798925.1. Classification (GTDB taxonomy): domain Bacteria; phylum Verrucomicrobiota; class Verrucomicrobiia; order Opitutales; family UBA953; genus UBA953. Next base: position 472 of record SYID01000234.1, on the reverse strand, counting down.
ACTGGGCGGCGATCTTCGCGGCTTCGACGACGCGCACGACGCGCCAGCGCTTCAGCTTCGAAAGCGGGCGGGTCTCCATGATCTCGACCTTGTCGCCGGGCTTGCACTCGTTCTTCTCGTCATGCGCATGAAGGACGGTACGGCGCTTGACTTCCTTGCCGTAGACGGGGTGCGGGACGGTGTACTGGTAGTTGACCTTGATGGTCTTGTCTCCCGAGCGGGAGGCGACGAGACCCAGGAGGGTCTTGCGGTTGGAGCGGTCTTCGGACATCGGGGAAATCGTTGGAGGTTGGTTTTACTTCTTCTTCGCCGGTGCGGACTTGCCGGAAAGGACGGTCAGGCAGCGGGCGACGTCGCGGCGCAGGGCGCGGAAACGGGCGGGGTTCTCCACGGCTCCGGTCGCCTTCTTGAGGCGGAGGCTGAGGAGCTCCTCGCGGGCTTCGCGGACGCGCTTCTGGAGTTCGGCGGCGGC
>SYID01000233.1 GCA_005798925.1 Verrucomicrobiota bacterium | reverse complement strand
TTGCCGTTGAGGGTGTTGATCTCGCCGTTGTGCGCGATGTAGTGATACGGGTGGGCGCGCTCCCAGCTCGGGAAGGTGTTGGTCGAGAAGCGCGAGTGGACGAGCGCGAGGGCGGTGTCCATCGACTTGTCCGCGAGGTCGGGGTAGTATTTTCCGACCTGCTCGGGCATGAGCATGCCCTTGTAGATGCTCGTGCGGCACGACAGGGAGCTGGCGTAGTAGAACTCGTCCTTGCCGGCGCCGCGGATCTGGTGGTGCGCCTGCTTGCTCAGGATGAAGAGCTTGCGCTCGAAGTCCTGGTCGGTCGCGCAGTCGGCCGGGCGGCCGAGGAAGGCCTGGCGGACGACGGGTTCGCTGCCGACGGCGGTCTTGCCGAGCGAGGAGTTGTCGACGGGGACGGTGCGCCAGCCGAGGAGGGCGAGGCCGAGGGACTTGGCGATCTCCGCGAAGGTCGCCTCGGTGGCGGCGCGGATCTTCGCGTCGGGGGAGACGAAGAGCATGCCCACGCCGTAGTGGCCGGGTTTCGGGAGGTTGGCCGGGCCGTGTTTGGCGAAGAACCCGTGGGGGAGCTGGAGAAGGATGCCCGCGCCGTCGCCGGTGTTGGTCTCGCAGCCGCAGGCGCCGCGATGATCGAGGTTCACCAGGATGGTGAGGGCCTGCTGGATGATGTCGTGCGAACGCTTGCCCTTCATCTGGCAAACGAAGCCGACGCCGCAGGCGTCATGCTCGAACTGGGGGTCGTAAAGACCCTGTTTTTCGGGAAGTCCGGGATTCTTCATTTCTGGTGTGGGCAAAAGTGGTCGGAAGGGCTGGCGGCTGAGCCGCCGGATGCCTTGGCGGAGACCGCAAGACGGCTAAATCTAGTGGGCAATAATTCCCCCCTGTCAAAGGCAACTTGAGGATTGGCCGAAGGGGGCTGAAGCCGGGTTTTCGTGCCAACATCCGGCCCCGACAATCGCTCGTCTGCTTTTGGTTAATTTTGTTAGGAAAATGCCCAAAGTAAGCCATGAAGATGCGCTTGCCACGACCGGCGCCGCCCAGCCCTTCCGCCCGCGTCTCCCTTGACTTTGACGCCCGCCCGCCCGACACCCCAAGCCATGAAAGCCGACAACGACCTTTACCGACAGTTGCGCGAGTTGCCGGCCGCCCAGCTCTGGACCGTCGAGGTCCCGAAGTTCGACCAGCTCGGCCCGAAGGAGCGCAACCAGCAGGTCGCCCTGGTCCGCGCGGTGGGCGTGGTCTTCTCGACCTCCCGTAATCCGGAGATGAAGGCCGCCGTGAAGGCCTGGATGATCGGCCTCCTGCAGGATCCCTCCGAGAAGATCCGCCGCTACGCCACCGCCGCCATCCCCAAGCTCGGGGGCGACGAGGAGTCCGAGCGCAAGCTCATCGATATCCTCAAGACCACCGACGTCGACCGGGAGAAGAAGAAGGTCGCCTCGGCCCTCGAGAAGATCGGCGGCGCCGCGACGCTCAAGGCCGTCGCTGGTTCCGGCGAGAAGCTGATCGACGAACAGAAGGTGCGCGCAAGCGTGGCCCGGCAGGGAGGCCCGAGCACCGTCCGCCTCGACGCCGTCGTGCCGAAGCACCCCGGCCTGCGCCTCCACCTGCGCTGCCGCAAGGGCCTTGAAGCCATCGTGGCCGACGAGGTCCGTGAAGACGAAGGCCGCGGCGGCAAGTTCCGCGTGGTCGAGGTCCGCGGCTGCTTCGTGGTGGTCGAGCCGAAGGCGCCCTTCACGCTCGGCGAACTCTACCAGCTACGCTGCTTCGACACCGCGGCCTTCTTCCTGGCGTTCATCCGTCAACCGGGTTCAGCCGAAGCGCTCGAGGTGCTGGCCAAGGCCATCGCTTCACCGCTCGCCGAGAAGCTGATGTCGGCGCTCACGCAGGGCGCCGCCCGCTATCGCCTGAGCATGGTCTCCGAAGGCAACCACGACGAGGCCGTCGCCAAGGTGACGAAGAAGGCGTTCGAACTGAACCCGCGCGTGCTCAATGACGCCCGCGAGTCCCCGTGGTCCGTCGACGTGCACTTCGACGAGCGCAGCGCGTTGGTGGAGCTGCGTCCGCGCATCTCGCCCAACCCGCGTCTCTATTACCGCACCGACGCCGTCAACGCCGCTTCGCATCCGCCGCTGGCGGCCTGCTTGGTGCGCGTCGCCGGCCGGCAGGAAAAGGAGATCGTCTGGGATCCTTTCTGTGGTTCCGGTCTGGAACTCATCGAGTCGGCCTTGGCCGGCGGGGTGGGGCAGGTGGTCGGTACGGACATCGATCCGGCCGCGATCGCCATCGCCGAAGCCAACTTCAAGGCCGCCAAGCTGCCCGGCACCAAGGCCGCGTTCCATACGTGCGACTTCCGTGACATCATCCGCATCCCGGAACTGGACCGCGGCAAGGTCTCGTTGGTCATCTCGAACCCGCCGCTCGGCCGTCGCGTGCGCGTACCGAACATGCATGGCCTGTTCACCGACCTCTTCAAGATCGCGTCCGAAGTCCTGCGTCCGAACGGACGCCTCGTCTTCGTGAACCCGCTGCGTCTCTCGTCCGTCGATCCGACCCTGCGTCTGGAATCCAGCCGCACCGTCGATCTCGGCGGCTACGATTGCCGCCTAGAGGTCTACCGTAAGCGCTGAGCCGCCATGAGGACGACCCTGCGCGCCAGCTTGTTCGTCCTCGTCGCGTGGTTCCTCGGTTGCGCCGAACCTAAGCCGGAAGTCGTCCAGGCGGAGTCGCATCTCTCCGCGCTCCGCCATGCCGGGCTCGTGCCTAAGGCGCTGGGCGAGGTCGAAGTCGCGGCCATTCGTCGGATCCAGCCGAAGCCCACGCGCTGGGTCCGGCAAGGGCGCCCGTTCTGGTGGGCCGAGCTGCGTGGCGACGACGGGGCCGCGGGACATCTGGCCTGGACGGATGAAGGCCAGCTCATCGACTTCAGCTTGGAGGGGCTTCGCGAAGTCATCACGCCGCAAGCGTTCGCCTTGGCGGGGGTGCCGCCGATCCAGCAGTTTCCGCTCAAGGCGCCGGACGATTCGGCCGTCGCCTCGGGTTGCGTGCCGACGGCGGGCGCCAGCCTCATCGCCTTCTGGTCAGCCCGACCCGGCACCGCGGCCTGGGGCGGGGCAGGGGAGCAGGATTTGGTCCTGCGCCTGCGTGCTCGGATGCGCATGGGCATCCTCCCGGATCTCGAAGGTTATACGGACGGCAAAATGTCCCTCGCGGGGGCCTTTCCGGACGAACTTGCCGAGGCCCTGCAGGCCGATGCGGATGAGCGGGGCGTCGACGTAGACGTCGCGCTCTCGGGCTATGACCGTGCGCTCTTAGGCGCCGAGCTTTCCGCCGGACGTCCCGTGCTGGTCACTTGCGTGGTGCTCCTGCCGCGCAAGCCTGAGCTCAGCTGGGGGCATCAGGTCGTCGGGGTCGGCCGCGCGGAGGTCGGCGGCGTCCATTACGTCGGCGTCGTCGACAATTTCTTCACTCCGCGGATTCCCGGTAGCATCCGCTGGATCGCGGACGATCGCATCGGCCAGCTCGTGCTCGTACGGCCTCGTCGCTGATGCGCCTTATTTGGCCTCGTCGCGGATCCGCTGGTTCCACGCTTCCCAGCGCCCGGCGAGTTCCTTGAGCTTGGCCGGTTCGCTTAAAGCGAGGTCCTTCGTTTCACCGACGTCGGCTTCTAGGTCGAAGAGATGCTGGCCGCCTTGCTGGTCGCGGACGTATTTCCATTGGCCGGAGCGGACGGCAGCCTGCTTGGCGATGGCGAAGAAGAGGTTCTCATGAGGGGCCGCCGGAGTCGGCGCGCCGAGGAACGGCGTCAGGTCGACCCCGTCGAGCCCGGCGGGCGTCGGGATGGCGGCGGCGGCGAGACAGGTCGGCAGAATGTCGAGCGAGCTCACCGGGTGGGCGAAGGTGCGGCCGGCGGGCCACTTGGCCGGATAGCGGGCGAGGAAGGGGACACGGATGCCACCTTCGTAGAGGTTCCACTTATAGTCCCGCAGGGGATTGTTCTCGCTGCGGACTTCCGGGTGGCCGCCGTTATCGGCGAAGAAAAAGACCAACGTGTCTTGTTCCAGTCCGGTCGCCTTCAGGCTGTCGAGGATGCGACCGACGGCTTCGTCCAGCGCGACGATGGTGGCGACCGTGTCGGCCCGGGCGGTGTCACCGGGGAATTGCGCGGCATAGCGGGCCGCTTCGCCCGGCCGGGCCGTGAAGACTTTCGGAATATCGACCACCTTGCCGGCGGCCTGGCCTGCTTCCAGATCCTTCAGGTGAGCCATTGCGTCCTTCGTGGTACGGAGGATGTGCGGGGCATTGAAGGTGACCGTCAGGGCGAAAGGCCGATCGGCATGGCGGCGGATGAAGCTCTCCGCCTCGCGTGCGAAGAGGTCGGTGCTGTATTCCTGGAAGACCTCGACCTTGCCGTCACGCAGCAGTTTCGGCCGGAAGTAGTCTATGAATGGTCCGGAGGTGGCCGACACCAGCGACTCGTCGAAGCAACCGCGTTCATGGGGCATCGGACCGGCGCTATGCCATTTACCTATGATGCCCGTGCGGTAGCCGGCGGACCTTAGCAGGCTGGGCAAGAGCGGGATATCCGTCGGTATGCCGTCGCGGTTGCCGTTGAAGCCGAAGCGCTGCTGGTAACGACCGCTGAGGAAGCCGGCGCGGGATGGACCGCAGAGCGGGGCGGTGACGTAGCCCGAGGTGAACTTGACGCCTTCCTTGGCGAGACGATCGATGTTCGGCGTTTTCACAACGTCGCGGAAGAGGCAGCTCACGTCCCCGCTGCCCAAGTCGTCGACCAGCATGATAATGACGTTGGGCTTGTCCCGGGCAGGCAGAGGGGCGACTAAGAGGCAAAGCAGCAGGGCGAGCGTAAGAGGCATTTCCAATAGCCTGTGGGCCACGAGCCTGGCCACAAGCCGGGGAAAGGTCGTTTTGCGGGCAAACCGACGCGACTGGGCGACCGGATGGCGAAATCATCCAACGCAAGCAGCCTGCGACCGGGTGGTCGCAGGCTGGTCCTTCTCAAATGGTGGAGGTGGTGGGAGTCGAACCCACGTCTTCCTACCCTTACGTCGTAACTTCTACATGCGTAGCTTCATCGTTGATCTCGATCGCGTTTGGGGATGAGCACCCGTGCGACCTATCTGTATTCTCACTTACCCCGGAGATAACAGCTAAAGGAGGGGATCGCCCACGTTAACCGAGCTGATCCAGGACTGCAGGCGCGCCCTGGGGCTCGTCGCTGTACTTAGGCAGCGAGCGCGAGAACGTTGTCGTTCTCGAACGTGATGGTGTTTTTAGCAGTTATAGTGCTGCCAGTGGGATTTAAGAGGTCACCGACTACCCTCTGCATGCCGTCGCGATATCTTGGCGGGAATCGAATCCGGAACACCCCCGAAATGA
>SYID01000232.1 GCA_005798925.1 Verrucomicrobiota bacterium | reverse complement strand
CCGCGCTTTCCGTCAGGCCGACGGGACGGGAGCGACGGAGCCAGACGGATTCGTATTCCTGCTTAAGCTTCGCCTGTTCTTCGGCGGAGACGGGCCGGCCGGCCGCGCGGCGCAGGCCGGCGCCGGCGAGGCGCGCGCCGAGCGCGAGTTCGGCGCGGAGGGTCGCGTCGGCGATCTTGGCCACGAGCGCCTCGGCGGCGGCGAGGTGCGCCTGCGAGGCGGCGATCTCCGCCGGCGAGACGCCTTCGGTGAACTTCGCGAGGGCGTCGGGCTTGGCGGTGAGGAAATCCCAGGTGAGGCTCTTGTTGCGGTTCGCCTTGGCGATCCGGCCGTCGAGCGTGCCGAGTTGCGTGAGCGCCGCGGCGACGGCCTGTCCGTCGGCGTCGCTCAGTCCGCCGAGGAGCGCGCAGCCCGCGGCGAAGTCGGTCTTGGCGTTGGCCGCGAAACCCCACGCCTGGGCGAGGCCCGCGGCCATCGGCAGCCAGGCGGTCGGCCATGGCTGGTGGTGGCCGTTGTCGCCCCAGGTGGTGAGCAGGATGCCGCGGGCGTCGTGGCGCACGGCCGCGCCGACGGCCTCGGCCTGATTGGTGAGCGCGTTGTCGAGGCGGCCGGTGAAGCTCTGCCAGGCGCTCGTGCCCGGGGCGACGAGGTAGTCGCGCCCGAGTTCGCGGAGGCGTCCGCACTGCTCCTTGAAGGGATGGCCGGCATCATAACCCCACACGACCGGCACGGCGTCGGCCGGCGCGTCCTGGGCGAGCGCGAGGTCCTCGAGGAGGATGTCGCCCCAGAACTGCGGGGTGCGGCCGCGCTCCGTGGCCAGCGCGCACAGCTGCTTCAGGTGGTCGAGGTAGACGCGGTGCTTGCCCCGTTCGGCGACGGCCTGCTGGCTGAAGCCTTGGCCGAGTTCCCACGGCTCGTCGCCGCCGATGTTCACCTGGCGGCTGCGGAAGTGCGGCACGAGTCCGTCGATGAGCTCGGCCGCGAAGGCGAGCGAACCCTGGTCCGGTCGGAGCGTGCCGGGGAATTCCTTGAACTGCCCGGTGAGGGGATGGATCCAGCCGTCCGGGCATTCGGCCATCGCCCGATAGCGCGGGTGGCGCAGCCAGCGCTCCATGTGCCCGAAGGTGTTGAGGTTCGGGACGAGTTCGATGCCGAGCGCCGCGCAGGCGTCGTCGAGCTCGCGGATCTCCGCCGGCGTCAGCGGGGAGGCGCCCTGCCAAGCGTCCTCGTGTCCGGGGAAGGCGAACGTGTGCTCGACGTAGAGCTGCAGCTGGTTGACCCGCAGGCGGCCCAGCGCGCGGATGAGCGCGAGGAGCTCGGCCTGCGTCGGCACGCGCGTGCGCGAGACGTCGAGCATGAACCCGCGCACGGGCAGGTCCGGCGAATCGGTGATCTCGAGGTGCGGGAGCTCGGCGGGGTATTGCGCGGCGATCTGGCGGAGCGTCTGCGCGCCGTACAGCACGCCATGGGCGTCGCCGGCATGCAGGCGGATGCCGCTCGCGAGGATCTCGAGATGGTAGCCTTCCGGTCCGCGCTCCGGCGTGTGGACGATCCGGCAGGCGTTCTCCGTCGGCCGGGTCAGCGCCGCGCGGGCCTCGTCCATGTTCGTCGGGAGCCCGGCGAGGAAGGCGGCCGTCGGATGGGGCAGGGGAGGCGCCTTGAGCCAGCCCCCGCGGAGGGTCAGTTCCCGCGGACGGGGGAAGAACGTGAGCGCCGGAAGGGCCATGGCCCGAGGGTTAGCCCCCGCGGGCCGACGGGCAAGACGCTAAGCGGGGTCGGTTTCCTCGCTTCCCGCTTGGAACAATGGGCGGACCGCCTACATCTATGCCCTTACCCCGCACACCCATGGCACGCTCACCCCTTGCGCTCTTCCTCTTCGCCGCGGCCGCCCAGGCCGTCCCGGAAGGGTTCGTCATCCGCGAGTTCCTCGGCAACGCCCAGGAGCCCGAGATCTACCCGACCGCCGTGTCGGCCGCCGCCAACGGCGACGTCTATGTCTCGTCCGACAAGAACGGCTCGCTCGGCCACACGCCGGGCATGGGCCGCATCCTCATCGCCCGCGACACCAAGGGCGCCGGCGTCGCCGACCAGGTCATCGAGTACGCGAAGGTCGAGAGCCCCCGCGGCGGCCATTTCGTCGGCGGCGCCCTCTACCTCGTCCACCCGCCCTTCCTCTCCAAGTTCCAGGACAAGAACGGTGACGGTAAGGCTGACTATGATACCGAGCGCACGCTCCTCGTCGACGGCCTCGGCGGCGGCATCGAGCACCCGCGCGGCGCCGACCACACCACCAACGGCGCCCGCATGGGCATCGACGGCTGGCTCTACATCGCCGTCGGCGACTTCGGCGCGGGCCTCCTGCGCGACAACGCCGGCGCCCTCGGCCTCGGCGACCAGAAGCGCGTCACCCTCTACGGCGGCGGCGTCATGCGCGTCCGCCCCGACGGCACCGAGCTCGAGAACTACACCGTGATGACCCGCAACATCTGCGACGTCGCGATCTCCCCGACCCTCGACCTGTTCTCCCGCGACAACACCAACGACGGCAAGGGCTGGAACACGCGCTTCCACCACTTCACCTCGCTGGCTGACGCCGGCTACCCGCGCCTGTACAAGAACTTCGCCGACGAGATCGCCCATCCGCTCGCCGACTACGGCGGCGGCTCCGGCACCGGCGGCCTCTACCTGAGCGAGCCCGGCTTCCCCGGTGACTTCGGCGAGTCCCTCTTCACGTGCGACTGGACGACCGGCACGTTGCACCGCCATCCCGTCACCCGTTTCGAAGCCACCTTCGTCGCCCAGCAGGAGACCTTCGAGAAGGTCGCCCGCGCCACCGACTTCGACGTCGACGGCAATTCGCGCCTCTTCCTCGCCGACTGGCGCGGCGGCGGCTTCAAGTACCTCGGCGACGGCAAGCCGAAGAGCAGGAAGGTCATGAAGGACGGCAAGGAAGTCGAAGAGCCGATCTACTATCCGAACGGCACCGTCCAGATCATCACCGCCAAGGACGTGAAGCCCAACGCCTACGTCGACGTGACCAAGCTCTCCGACGCCGACCTCGTGAAGCAGCTTTCCTCGAAGTCCGCCGTCCAGCGCCTCGAGACCCAGCGCCAGATCCTCGACCGCGCCAAGCCGGCGCTCGCCGAACCCGTGCTCGCGGTCGCGCAGGCCGGCTCCGAGCACCTCTACGCGCGCGTCGCCGCGATCTTCACCTACAAGCAGCTCCTCGGCGCCAAGGCCAATGCCGGACTTGTCGTTCTCGCCAAGGACGCCGCCGTCCGCGAGTTCGCCCTCCGCGCGCTCGCCGACCGCACCACGCAGCTCGAAGGCGTGCCGGTGCAGCTCTTCGTCGACGCCTTGAAGGACGCCGATCCGCGCGTCCGCCTCCAGGCCCTCATCGGCCTCCAGCGCCTCGGCGCGAAGGAAGCCGCCCCGGCCATCCTCGCCGCCGCCGCGCAGTGGCCGGCCGACGAGTCGAAGCTCGGCGAAGGCGAACATTATCGCCTCCCGCACACCGCCATCGCGGCCCTCCGCAGCCTCGGCAACGCCCAGGCCTGCCTCGCCGCGCTCGCCGACCCTGCCCAGCGTTTCGTCGCCTTCCGCGCGCTCCAAGGCATCCACTCCGACGAAGCCGTCGACGGCCTGATCGCGCTCAGCCTGAGCGGCGACGAGTCCGTCCGCTTCGGCGCGGTCTCCGCGCTCGCGCGTCTCTACCACGTCGAGAAGCCGTGGAACTACAAGGACTGGTGGAGCACCCGTCCGGACGACCGCGGTCCGTATTTCGAGCCCGTCGCCTGGTCCGCCACGCCGCGCATCCACAAGGGCATCGAGGCCGCCTACGCCAAGCTGCCGGGCAACCTGCGCATGGCCTCGCTCGAGATCCTCGCCAAGAACCGCATCGCGATCACCGACCTCAAACTCGAAGGCCTCGACCCGCTGCGCCTGGCCATGGCCACGCAGACCCTGCGTCCGGCCGACATCGCGCTCCTCACCGACGCCGCCCTGCAGGCTTCGCGCAAGTGGGACGAGCGCCTCGACTGCTACAAGGCCCTGCTCAAGGTCGAGGGCGACGCCGGGCTCGAGGCCCGCGTGAAGGTGCTCGCGGCCTGGTCCAAGGACCCCAAGGCGCCGGGCGCCGCCACGCAGGCGACCAATGACTTCATCTACGAGGCCGAACGCGGCAACCAGGTGAACAAGCTGCGCTCGATGGCCAACAAGGCCGACGACGCGGCCTCGACGATCCTCTGGAAGGCGCTCTTCAACGTCCTGAGCAGCCCGCTCACCAAGGACCAGCACAAGAAGGCCGTCCGCGGGCATATCGACAAGAACCCCCGCGACATCGGCTTCTTCCACGCCATCGCCGACCTCGGCCTGACCGGCTTCGACAAGCAGCTCAAGGAAGGCATGAAGGGCGACAACGTCATCCAGATCAAGGCCGCCGAGGCCGCGCTCGCCGCGGGCAAGCTCGCGGCCGCCAGCAAGGGCAAGAAGATCGCCCAGCTCGACGCCAAGGTCGTCGCGTCCGCCGCCCTCAAGGGCCGGGGCAACGTGAAGAACGGCCAGCGCCTGTTCACGCAGCAGGGCTGCGTGGCCTGCCACGCCGTCGACCTCGCCGCCGAGCAGAAGGGCCCGTACCTCGGCGCCGCGGGCGCGAAGTTCCCCCGTGAGTACCTCATCGATTCGATCCTCGATCCGAACAAGGTCGTCGCCCAGGGCTTCCAGACCGTCGTCTTCTCGATGAAGGACGGACCCGACCAGATGGGCTTCGTCACCGGCGAGGCCGACGGCGTGATCACCCTCCGCAACATCGCCGGCCAGGTCTCCAAGCTGAAGCGCGACGACGTGAAGGCCGAGAAGCATCTCCCGCAGTCGATGATGCCCGCCGGCCTCGCCGCGGGCCTCACCGTCGAGGAGTTCACCTCGCTCATCGAATACCTCGTCACCTTGAAGTCGATCGGGGGCTGAGCGCGACGCGTGGCGTCGCGAGGGGGCAGGGGGGCAAGGGGGCAGGGGGGCAAGGGTGATTTATGAGGGCGCCTGCGGGCGCCCGGCTGTATCGAGGCAGGGGCAGCACCGCGTGCTGCCCTAGGTGTCTTGGGTAGGGTTGAGCGCCCTCGCTCAACCGCGGCTGACCGGGCCGGTCAGCCCTACCTCGAGACAGAAACTCAAAGGGAAACCGGATAGGATGCTGCGGGCATGAAGTCATTCTCGGGTGACGGGTGACAGCCACCAGGGCCTCAGCCATTCGGGAATCGGCAGCTCAGCTTTCAGCTATCGGCTTCGGGTTCCCGCGGCTGTAATGGGTAGGGCTGACCACCCTTGGTCAGCCGGTAGGGGCGCGACGGTGTCGCGACCTCAGGAGAATAGACGGACGCGTCGCCGACGCGTCCCTACCTCTGCCCCGTCCCGGTCTCCCTCCGGGCCCCTAGCCCTACCCCTGCCCCTACCCCCACCCCTGCGATCGGCCTCAGGCCGATCGCTATGACGCATCTTCCTATCCAGATATTTGGATGTCGGACTTGCCAACCCCTGCGCCCCCCGTTTGTTTCCCCTGTCTTATGGCCAGCCACGCCTCCTTCATCTTCTCGTCCGAATCCGTCGGCGAGGGCCACCCTGACAAGGTCGCCGACAGCATCTCGGATTCCGTCCTCGACGCCTGCTTCGCGCAGGACCGGTTCTCCCGCGTCGCCTGCGAGACCTTGGTCAAGAGCGACCATGTCGTCATCGCCGGCGAGCTCACCACCAAGGCCAAGGTCAACTTCGAGGAAGTCGTCCGCGCCGCGATCCGCGACATCGGCTACGTG
>SYID01000231.1 GCA_005798925.1 Verrucomicrobiota bacterium | reverse complement strand
GCTTACTTCAACACCCTCGACGACCGCCCCACCGATGGCAACGCCGGCGTGAACTCGCTCCCGTCGGCGCTCCGCAAGACCGTCCTCAAGACGGATGAGCTCCCCGCCCTGCGCGAACGGATCGCGGCGCTCGACCGACGGCTGAAAGAACCCGACCCCCGGGTCCTCGGGGCATGGGAACAAGCCCAACGCCGGCGGGAAGCCGACCGGAAGGCCGGACTCAGGCTCATTCCGGTCAAGCTGCTGAAGATCTCCACGCCCAACAGCGGCGGAGGCTTCTCCGTCGAGGGGAACAAGTTCAAAGGCATCACCAAGACCGCCTACGACATCCTCGGCGAAACCCCTCAGGCCGAGGAGCCCATCGCCGGACTGCGCTTCGTCTTCCCTGACACGCTCGCCGCCCCGAAGCCGGCCAAGGCCGCGAAGTCCGCCAAGACGTCGCCGGCCGCGCCCAAGCCCATGGATGAATTCGCCGGACGCTTCGTGCTCACCGCCGTCGACGTCACCGCCGACCGTATCGCCGGCGACCAGGTGAACATCCATCGCCTCCTGAAGTTCGGCCGCATCACCGCCGACGCCTGGACCGAGGACTATCCGGCCAAGGACGTACGCGCCTTCGACGTGCTCAACCGAGGCTGGTCGCCGCCGGCGGCCACCGGCACGCACCACCTCACTTTGACGTTCGCCACGCCGATCAGCGCGAAAGAACAGCCCTACCTCACCGCGCAGATCTATTTCGGGAACAAGGCGGGCGGAGCTCCCAGCGAGGGCGAACTCTACGCCTTCACCGGACATGACGACGGCACCGACCTGCCGGAATCCGTCCTGCGCATCCTGGCGACCGACGCCGCGGAACGAACCACCGAGCAGCGGCAGGCCCTGTGGGCCTACTGCGCCAAGCACTCGGAAGAGATGACGGACGTGCGCACCGACCTGGCCAACGCCCACGAGCGACTCCGGGTCCTCACCGAACCCCATTCGACCATGGTGATGAACCTCTCCGCCAAACCGCGCGAGACGTTCATCCTGAACCGCGGAGACTATTCCCAGCCCACCGTGAAGGTCGACGCCGGCACGCCCGCCAAACTGCCCGCGCCGCCGGCCGGCGCTCCCGCCAACCGTCTTGGTCTCGCGCAGTGGCTCGTCATGAAGGAGAACCCGCTCACCGCCCGCGTCGCCGTCAACCGCGTCTGGAAGCTCTTCTTCGGCGCCGGGCTGGTGACGACCGCGGCGGACTTCGGCTTCCAGGGCGAATGGCCCAGCCACCCTGAGCTGCTCGACACCCTTGCGGTGGATTTCGTGGATTCAGGATGGAACCTCAAGGGACTCGTCAGGCAGATCGTGACTTCGTCGACGTATCGCCAGACGTCACGCACCTCGGCCGAGATCCTGGAAAAGGACCCGGCGAACCGTCTCCTTTCCCGCGGTCCGCGCTTCCGTCTTCAGGCCGAACTCATCCGTGACCAGGCGCTGCAGCTCGGCGGCCTGCTCGTCCCCCAGCTCGGCGGACCGAGCGTGAATCCTTATTCCCCCTTCGACCTGTGGCGCGAGGTCAGCCACTACGGCAGCTCCCCGGCGACCTCCCAAGTCTTCGTCCAGGACCACGGCGAGAAGCTTTATCGGCGGTCGATGTATACCTATTGGAAACGCACGGCCCCGCCGGCCAACATGATCACGTTCGACGCGCCCAACCGGGAGGTCTGCGTCATCAGCCGCAGCAACACCACGACCCCGCTGCAGGCGCTCGTGACCCTGAACGACGTCCAGTTCGTCGAGGCCGCCCGAGGTTTCGCCGAGCGGATCATCCGCCACGCTGCCGATGACTCCGCCCGCATCCGCTGGGCGTTCCTCGAGGCCGTCTCCCGCCCGCCATCCGAGAAGGAACTGGCGCTGGTCGTCAAGGCCCTCGCCCGCGAGCGGACCCGCTACGCCGCGGACCCCGGACGGGCCGCGAAAGTCCTCAGCCCGGGCGAATCCGCGCGCGACGCCACGATCCCGGCGGCGGAGCACGCCGCCTGGATGCAGATCGCCACCCTCCTCCTCAATCTCAGCGAGACCGTGACCCGGAACTGAACCCATGAATCCTCAAGACGAGTTCCTGAACCATCTCACTCGCCGCACCTTCATCGGGCAATCCGCCCGCGGAGTCGGCGGGCTGGCCCTCGGCTCGATGCTCTTCCCCGAGCTTCTAGCCGCCGGCGCGAAGACCCGCGAAGGCGGACTGGCGGGCATCCCGCATTTCGCTCCCAAGGCGAAGCGGGTCCTCTGCCTCTTCCAGTCGGGCGGCATGTCCCACGTCGATCTCTTCGACGACAAACCTGCCCTGCACGAGTTCGCGGGCAAGGACCTGCCTCCTTCGATCAAAGGGACGCAGCGGCTCACCGGCATGACTTCGGCACAGAAAGGCTACCCGGTCCGCCCCCCGCTCATGGACGGCAAGGCCTGCGGGAAACATGGGACCTGGATCAGCAACCTCATCCCACACATCCAGGGCATCGCGGATGATATCTGCATCATCAAGACCCTGAACACCGAGGCCATCAACCATGACCCCGCGATCACGTTCCTGAACACCGGCAACCAGCAGCCTGGTTACGCCAGCATGGGCGCCTGGGCCAGCTATGGTCTCGGCACCGAGAACGCCAACCTTCCGGCGTTCATCGCGATGGTCTCGCAAGGGACCGGCAAGAATCCCGGCCAGCCGGTCTTCTCCCGGCTCTGGGGCAGCGGTTTCCTGCCCTCCAACCACCAAGGGGTCGGCCTGCGGCCGGGCGCCAATCCGGTGCTCTATCTCCAGAATCCTCCGACCGTCGACGGCGCCCAGCGTCGCGAACTGCTGGACGACCTGGCGACGCTCAATGAGGAAAGAGCCCGCGAGCTGGGCGACCCGGAGACGATCACCCGCATCAAGGCCTATGAGATGGCCTTCCGCATGCAGACCTCGGTCCCGGAGCTGGCCGACATCTCCCAGGAATCCAAAGCCACCTTGGCCGCTTACGGGCCTGAGGTGAGCCGTCCCGGCTCCTACGCCGCCAACTGCCTGCTCGCCCGGCGACTGCTCGAACGCGACGTCCGCTTCGTCCAGTTGTTCCATCGTGGCTGGGATCAGCACGTCGCCCTGTCCCGTCAGCTGCCTAACCAGTGCCGGGACATCGACCAACCCACCGCCGCCCTCATCAAGGACCTCAAGGCGCGGGGCCTGCTCGAGGACACCTTGGTCATCTTCGCCACCGAATTCGGCCGCACGGCCTTCACGCAGGGCGGCTTCGGCAATCCGGCCAGCGGACGCGACCACCATGGCCGGTGCTTCTCGGTGTTCCTCGCCGGCGGCGGCATCAAGCCGGGCTTAGAATACGGGGCGACCGACGACTTCGCCTACAACATCGCCAAGGACGGCGTGCACCTCCGGGACCTGCACGCGACCATCCTCCACTGCCTGGGCATCGACCACGCGCGTTTCACCTACAAGTTCCGCGGTCTCAACGTGAAACTCACCGGCGTCGAAGAAGCCCACGTCGTCAAAGGCGTGCTGGCCTGAAAGGAGAAACATCGCGGGCGCCAAAAAGGCGGCCCGCCAGGGCCGCCTTTCCGCCAAGCCGTGACGTCCGGTTAGCGTGTCAACGTGACGAAGGCCGGTACGTCGTTGTCCGTAGGGACATAAGGATGGGTCGCGGAGACGACGGAACTCACGTCGAAGCGAATCGTACCGCGGGCGCCGCGCTTGAACTTAGGCGAAGTGACGCTCACTTGGCCGAATTCATTGGTACGGATGGTGACTCGCGGGGTGGAAACCATTCCGGAAACAGTCACGTTCACCAAGGCGCGGCGGAGCGGATTGCCATACTGGTCCTGCACGAGGATCGTGGCGTTCGCGACGTCCGACACCGAGTTAAGGCGCGCGAAGGAACCACTGATGAGCTGCAAGGAACAGCTCGGGGCCACGGTCGGACCCGTGACGGTCACGGTCACGCTCGTGGTGGCCGAAGCGCCGAGATCGTCGACCACGGTCAGCGTAGGCCGGTAGACGCCGGGCGCCTTGTAGCGGTGCGAGGCCACCGGACCGGTCGCGGTGCGCGGATAGACATCGTTGAAATTCCACAGGTATCTGATGATCAGACCATCGGGATCGTTCGACAGGGTGCCATTGAAATTGACCAAGGCACCCGGCTGGGTCGCGTAGTCGTAAGTGGTCGGAGTGGTGAGGGTGGCGTCGGCGATGGGCGTCCTGTTGCCCTGCTCCGGCCAGGCGGCCACAAGGCTGTAGTAGCCGATGGAACCATAGTCGGTGTAGCCTTCAGTCACCCCGGTGCCGTTGCCGATGCCGTCCATCTGGATGTAGTAAAAGCCTTCGGCAGGCAGGGCGACCGAGATGGGCGCCGGAGCCATGTTGCCCGCCGTACCGGCACCCTCGTAAGTTCCGATCGTGGCGCCAGTGGAGTTGAGGACCTTGATCTGCAGACGGAGATTCGGGGCGGTGAGGGCGACTTTCGGCGTGATGGTCAGGGCACCCTTACCCGCGGCGATCTTGATCATGTCGACATCCGCACCGTTGCTGATGATACCTCCTCCGGTCAACGAAGTGCCAGGAGCGATGGTCGCGGTCGCCAAGGTACCACCATGGTCGTCGGGGATGAGCGGGATGCCGGAGGTATTGTTGCTGATGGCCACCAGGTTGTCCTGCTTTTGATTGGCCCCTTGGTACTCGCCCTTGGCCCACTGATTCACGGGGCGGAGACCGTTGCCCATGATCGGAGACCAGGAAAGCGCACCAGATCCATGACCACCGAAATACTCCCGGGCGATCGGGTTAGTTCCATTGAGATCGCCTTGATGCAGCAGGCTGACGGTGTGCCCGACTTCGTGCGAAGCGATGCCGGCAATCTCATTGGCGGCAAATCCCGGAACGGTGAATACGAAACAAGGGTCGTCCTCGTTGCTGCTGAAGGAATTCAGGTGGGCGACGCCGCCGGCTTCGCCCTCCACGGGACCGATGACGACCCGGATGCCATAATTCAAGTCGCCACTGCTGGTCTTACGCAAGGACTCCACGCCCGGATCCTCGGTCGTGACGTCCACGTTCCAGGGAGCAAAGTGTTCCGCAACGCGACGGAAGGTCTCTTGCACGACGGCTTTCTCGGCGTCATTGAAGTCAGGAGACGCGTCAATGCTCCAAGGAGCGTTGACCAGGTCGGGGTCGGTCGGATCGTTCCAGATGCCTGCAGGGGTGACATGCCCATTGAAATCGAGGTAGATCTTGCGGGTCGCGGCGGGGCGACTGTGCAACTTGAAAGTATCCTCCAAAGGATAGGACGGGGTCGAGGTGACGGGTGTGGTATCCGGCCCCACCTGGATCTTCATGTTACAGGAATAGAGGGGCCTTCCCTTAGCGTCGAAATGAAGATCGTGATCATGACCGCAGGCGGCACGGAAGGCCACGGCGGTCTCAGGGGTCATCGCGTCGCGCTCCACGGCTGCCTCGATCTCCGCATTAGAGACTGTCGATGCCCGGCGCCACCGAGCAGAAGCCCCGGCAAGCCGGGAGTCCTTGGCTGTCTCGATCGTGGCCGAGGTCGGGGCGGCCGGCTGGGCATTCGCCGCCATCGGAGCGGAAGCCGCGGACGCCGGAGACTTCGCGAGCGAAGCGTCCGCCAGCAAGGCGGAGACCCCGCCGAGCGAGATGGCCGGGGAGGCGGCGGCAGAATTCTCCACGGCGGAAGCCGGCGCGGACTTCTCGTTCAAGTCCCGAACCTCGACCGCGACCGGAGAGGGCTTCGCGGAGGGCGCGACCTGCGTCGAGGCGAACTCGCGGTAGCCGTCATTCGAAGGCGCGAGAAGGATGGCCAGTGCGACGATGGCGACGACGGCCCACAGGGCGATAATCAGCTTTTTGGGGGACATATGACGATTCAATGGTAGGCACGCCCCTAGGCAACACACTAATCGCTTGCCAGCAATGAGCCAAAAACAAGGAATATCTCGTGATTGTCCGCTTTTTAACCCCCCTCCTTTGCCTATCGGCTCTGCTAGCCCCGCTGGCGGAAGCAGCCACCCCTCCCAATGTCATCGTAATTCTCGTAGATGACATGGGGCAGACCGACCTTTCCTGCTACGGCAGCAAGTTCTACGAGACTCCTCACGTCGACCAACTGGCCAAGGACGGCGTACGTTTCGCGAACGGATACTCGGCCTGCACGGTCTGTTCGCCCACCCGCGCCGCGCTGCTCACCGGCAAATACCCCGCCCGCCTGCGCATCACGGACTGGATCGCCGGGCATGAGCGCCCCAAGGCCAAACTGAAGATTCCCGACTGGCAGAAATTCCTGCGCTTCGAGGAAATCACGCTCGCCGAACAGTTCAAAGCCGCCGGTTACGCCACGGCCAGCATCGGCAAGTGGCATCTCACGCCGGCGCTCAAGGAAGGCGACGAAGCGTATTATCCCGAGAAGCACGGATTCGACCTCAATGTCGGCGGCTATGCCCGCGGTCAGCCGCCCAGCTATCACGCGCCTTACAAGATCCCGACGCTGGCCGAAGGACCGGTCGGCGAATTCCTGACCGACCGCGAGGCGGCCGAGGCGGTGAAGTTCATCGAGGCCAACAAGGAGAAGCCTTTCTTCCTCTACCTGCCGCACTACGCCGTGCACACGCCCCTCGGCGGCAAGCCGGACGTCATCGCCAAGTACCAGGCGAAGGCCGCCAAGCTGCCTGACTTGAAGCAGAAGAACGCCACCTACGCCGCGCTCGTCGAGAGCGTCGACGACTCCCTCGGCACGATCCGAGCGGCGCTGAAGCGGCTGAAACTCGACGAGAACACCATCATCGTCTTCACGGCCGACAACGGCGGCCTCCTGCCGATCACCGATAATTCCCCCTTCCGCGTGGGCAAAGGCTCGGCCTACGAAGGGGGCGTGCGCGTCCCCCTCATCATCCACGCGCCCGGCGTCACCAAGGCGGGCACGGTCGACCAGACCCCGGCGATGACGATCGACCTCTATCCGACGGTCCTCGAACTCGCCGGCGTGAAGCCGCTCCAATCCCTCGTCGACGGCATCAACCTGGCTCCGCTCCTGAAGTCCGGCGCCAAGCCCGACCGCGCGGAGATCTTCTGGCACTACCCGCACTACCACCCCGGCGGCGCCACGCCCTACAGCGCGGTCCGCAGCGGCGATTTCCGTCTGGTGCACTTCTACGAGGACGGCCGGGACGAACTCTATGACCTGGCGAACGACGTCGGCGAGACGAAGGACCTCGTCTCCGCCCAGCCCGCGCTGGCCAAGACGCTGCGCACGCGCCTCGACGCCTGGCTGAAGTCGGTCGACGCCCAGTTGCCGACGAAGAACCCGGACCACGATCCGGCGGCCGACGCGAACCCGGGCAAGAAGAACCCCAAGGCGAAGAAGAAATGAGGCTTCTCCTCGCGGCCCTGCTCTGCGCCGGCTCCGCCTTCGCCGGGGAGCCCCTGCCCGGCTTGCCCGAGTCTCCGCGGATCCTCTTCCAAGGTGATTCCATCACGGACGGCAACCGCGGACGCGGAGCCGATCTCAACCACGTCCACGGCCACGGGTTCGTCTACCTGCTCGCCGCGCGCCTCGGGGCCGGCTCCCCGGGCCAGAACGCTACTTTCCTCAACCGCGGCGTCTCCGGCAACACGGTGCTCGACCTCGCCCGACGCTGGCCCAAGGACACGCTCGAGCTCAAGCCCGACGTCCTGAGCGTCATGATCGGCGTCAACGACAGCAGCAAGGGCGTGCACCAGGAAGTCTTCGAAAAGACCTATGACGAGCTGCTGACCGCGGCCCGCAAGGCCAACCCCAAGCTGCGCCTCGTGCTCTGCGAGCCTTTCCTCGGCGCCTCCGGAGCGGCCATCGACAAATCCCCCGGCCGACGCGAGCGGCTCGCCCTCCTCGTCCCCGTGGTGCGTCGCCTCGCCGCCAAGCACGGGGCGACGCTCGTCGACTTTCAGAAGGTCTTCGACGACGCCCTCCGCCGCGCCCCTTCGTCCTACTGGATCTGGGACGGCGTCCACCCGACCACGGCCGGCCACCAACTGATGGCCGACGAGTGGGAACGGGTCGTACGCGCCAGCTGGCGCTGAGGCCTACTTGGCCGCCGGCGCCTTCTTGCCCTTGCCCTTCGGAGCGTTCTTGCCCGCGGGAGGCGTGCGCTTCTTCGCGCCCGAGGCGTATTCGTCTTCGACCTCCGGCACCTTGAGGTCGACGCGCAGCTTGGCGAGTCGGGCCTCGAGGTCCGCTTGGACGGACTCATAGCCCGGCTTGCCGAAGAAGCTCTTCATTTCCAGCGGATCTTTCTCGTTGTCGAAGAGATCGGTCTTGGTCTCGCCGTTACCGTAGTAACGCACGAGCTTGTAGCGGTCGGTGATCACGCCGTAATGCGGAGCGACATGGTGAGGCTGCGGGTATTCGTAATAGTGGTAGTAGAACTCCTTGCGCCAGTCCGCCGGGGTCTCGCCCGCCAGGATCGGCGTCAGGCTGCGGCCCTGCATCTCCGCGGGCGAAGGCAGGCCGGCCATCGCGAGGAAAGTCTGCGCATAGTCGAGGTTCGAGACCAAGGCCTTGCTCACGGAGCCGGGCTTGGTCACGCCGGGCCAGCGGACGAGCAACGGCGTGCGGACGGACTCCTCGAAGATCCAGCGCTTGTCGAACCAGCCGTGCTCGCCGAGGTAGAAGCCCTGGTCGGCGGAATAGATCACGATGGTGTTCTCGGCGAGGCCTTCGTCCTCGAGGAATTTCAGCACGCGTCCGACGTTGTCATCGACTGATTTCACGGTGGCGAGGTAGTCATGCATGTAGCGCTGGTAGCGCCAGCGCACGAGGTCCTTGCCCTGCGGATTAGCCTTACGGTAGGCCTCGTTGCGCGGCTCGTAGAAGGCGTCCCAGACGGCGGACTGCTCGGCGTCCATGTTCGGCGGACGGACCAGTTTCACGTCGAGCGGCACGATGGTCTTCTCGAGCGTCATGTCGTTCTCGGCCACCGCGCGGGCGCGGTCGGCGTAATCGTCGAACAGGGTAGCCGGCTCAGGGTAGACCCGATCCTTGTCGAAGCCGAGATCCTTGATGTTGGGAGCCCACTCACGATGCGGGGCCTTGTGCTGGCACATCAGCATGAAGGGCTTGGTCTTGTCGCGCTTGCGCACCCATTCGAGCGAGAGATCGGTGACGATGTCCGTGACATACCCCTGGGTCTTGACCATCCCGCCCGCGTTCTTCATCGGAGGGTTGTAATAGAGGCCCTGGCCGGGCAGCACCTGCCAGTAATCGAAGCCCACGGGGTCGCTGACCAGATGCCACTTGCCGACCACGGCCGTCTGATAGCCCGACTTCTGCAGAAGCTTGGGGAAAGTCAGCTGCTCGCCGTTGAAGACGGAGTTCGAATTGTTATAGAAACCGTTCAGGTGAGAGTACTTGCCCGTGAGGATCACGGCGCGGCTCGGACCGCAGATCGAGTTGGTGACCAAGGCCCGGTCGAAGCGCATGCCTTCGTTGGCGATCCGGTCGATGTTCGGGGTCTGGATGAGCTTGCGCGAATCGCCATAGGCGCTGATGGCCTGATAGGCGTGGTCATCGGAGAAGATGAAGACGATGTTGGGCTGCTTGGCCGGGGCGGCGGACAGCAGGCCGCCGACCAGACAGAGGAGAAGTGCCAGGATTCGCATGGGGTGGGAAGGTTTGTTAGCCGGCCACCGGGCCCCGTCAACCCGCTTCCCTGTTGGTCGGCAACCTTCCCCGGCATCCCGTGTCTTGGTTTCATGCGTCTTTTCCTCGCGTTAGGCCTCGCCGGGTCCCTCCTCGCCGGCCCGGATCCCACGCCCTACCCGACCAAACCGAGCCCCAAGGGAATCCAGGTGCAGATGATTCCCGACGCCCTCGAACTGGGTGCGCATCACGCCGGCCTGAACCTCACGTTGCACGGCCTGCTGTCGCCGGCGACGGAGATCAAGCCTGGTCAGCTCACGGCGGCCGCCGACGGACACGTGTTCGCCCTCAACGAGCGCTACGTGCAGGCGATGGACCGGCAGATCAAACCGCTCAGCGACCGCGGCTTGGTCGTGACGCTCATCCTCATCACCTATCGCTCGCCCGACGAACGCATCCGCGCGCTGACGGTCCACCCGCAGGCCGATCCGGCCAAAGGCACGACGATGGCGGCGAACACGGTGACGACCGAGGGTCGCGCCTGCTACAAGGCGCTGACCGACTTCATCGCCCGTCGCTGGTGCTCGACCGACACCTCGTACGGTCGGGTCTGGGGGTGGGTCATCGGCAATGAGGTGAATTCGCACCATGAGTGGCACCAGATGGGCCCGGCCACGGTCGCACAGGTCGCGACCCAATACGAGGACCAGGTCCGTCTCGCCTGGACTTCCCTGCGACGTCATTCCGCCCACGCCCGCGTCTACCTCTCGATGGAGCACCATTGGAACTCCCAAGGCCACCCGGATCCGCTGCGAGCCTGCTCGGGACGCAGCCTCCTCGAGGCCTTCGCGCGGCGCGCCAAGGAACGCGGCGACTTCGACTGGCACCTGGCCTTCCACCCCTACCCGAGCAACTTACGCGACCCGCGCACTTGGCTCGACAAGGTCACGTTCGACGACGACACGCGTAAGGTCACGTTCAAGAACCTCGAGGTGGTCGTGCGTAAGCTCGCCTCTCCGGAACTACGCTTCGAAGGCAGACCCCGACGACTCAGCCTCACGGAGCAAGGCTTCGACGTGACCAAGCGGCCCGAAGCCCTCGCCGAACAAGCCGCCGCCTATGCTTACGCCTGGGAGAAGATCCGGCGGCTCGACGGCGCGATCGACGCCTTCCTCTATCACCGCCACGTCGACCACGCGAAGGAGGGAGGTCTGCGTTTCGGGCTCTGGAGCAACCTGCCAGGAACGATCTCGGAACCGGATCAGAAGCGTCCCAT
>SYID01000030.1 GCA_005798925.1 Verrucomicrobiota bacterium | reverse complement strand
GAGACCTGCTCGCCGTTGAGCCAGACGGTGTAGGTGTCGCCCTTGGCCTGGAAACGGATCTTGTTCCACTCGCCGTTCTTCCAGAGCGCCGGGACCTTCGGGGCCCAGCCGGCTTCGGGATACTTGCCGACGTAGAACGTGCAGGTCATGTCCTTCTTCAGGGAGCGGGACACGCCGATCTGCATCTGGATATCCTTCTTCCCGGCGGCGTCCTTACGGACCATGATACCGCTGTCGATCTCGCCGCTGAAACGGCATTCGCACTCGATGACGACGTCCTGGTAGGACTTCTCGGTGTAGAGCATGTTGCCCTTCTTGTAGTCCTTGAAGGCGGTGTCGTTCACGCCGGTGAGGACGCCGTCGGCGACGGTCCAGAAGGCGTCGGAGCCGGAGGTCTTCCAGCCGGTGAGGTCCTTGCCGTTGAAGGCGGATTCAAGTTTCACTTCGGCGGCCGAAGCCGAGACGACGAGGGCGGCGAGGGCCGCGAGGAGACGGAGGGATTTCATGTTCTAGGGGTAGGGGTAGGGATAGGGGTGGGGATAGGAGAGACAATCACAGAGCGATGCCGAATATGAAAACGCGCCTGCCGAAATCCATTTGCCAGCGGCCGAGCCTCCCCCTACCCCTCTCCCTACCCCCACCCCTTAATCAACCCATGCCCACCCTCCGCCTCCTCGCCCTCCTCGCCGTGACCGCCCTCTCCGCCTCCGCCGCCGAAGTGAAATATCAGCTGGCCCCCAACTTCCTCGGCACGCCTCCCGGCAAGGCGACCATCGGCAATGGTCACGGCGAGATCGCCGTCGATTCCGCCGGCCTCATCTACGTGAGCGTCCAGGAGAAGGACGCCGGCATCCAGGTCTACGGCCAGGACGGCAAATACCTGAAGACCCTCGCGCTGCCGATGTCGCTCCATGGCTTCGTCATCCGCAAGTCCGCCGAAGGCGAGTTCCTCTACGGCGCGGTGCTCGCCGAACAGCGCCTCATCAAGGCCAAGCTCGACGGCACCGTGGTGATGGAGATCAAGCCCGACGCCTTCCCGGCCGACAAGGGCGTGGCCAAGGACAAGAAGGGCAAGGCCGGCAACGCCCTCAAGCTGACGAGCTGCGACGTCGCCCCGAACGGTGACATCTATGTCGTCGACGGCTACGGCAAGAGCTGGGTCTTCGTCTTCGGCGCCGACGGCAAGTTCAAGTCCGTCTTCGGCGGCCCCACGCAGGTCGTGGACGGCAAGGGCTTCGCCAACACCCACAAGGTCTTCGTCGACACGCGTTTCAGCCCGGCCCGCCTGCTCTGCCTCGACCGCGGCAACAACCGCATGTTCCACGTCGACCTCGACGGCACCAACCCGCGGATGATCGCCAACCAAGGCCTGCGCAACCCCTCCTCGGCGTCCTTCCACGGCGAGCTGATGTGCGTCGCCGAGATCGCCGGCCGCGTCTCCGTCTGGAACAAGGAAGGCCAGATGGTCGCCGCCCTCGGCGCCAACGATACGAAGGGCCAGACCAACACGCCGAAGGTCGCTCCGGCCGACTGGCGCGAAGGCGTCGTGACCTCGCCCCACGGCATCACCTTCGACAACGCCGGCAACATCCTCGAGACCGAGTGGAACATCTTCGGCCGCGTGCTGCGCTGGAACCGCCAGTGATCCGCGCGCTGCGCCAGCTGATCCTGACCTGGGGAGCCCTCGTGCTCCCCTTGTTCGTCTGCGCCCATAACGGCGAGGTGCTGCTCAGCCGGCTGACCTTGCACACCGACGGCACCTGCTCGCTCAAGGTCACCGCCGACCTGGAGGGCAATTACAACATCCGGGAACGGGCGGAGCTCGCGAAGGCCGTCGAGGGGCTCTTCATGGTGTCGACCGGGAATGACAACTTCGCGCTCTCCCAGGCGACGGGCGCGCCGGATTTCTCTTCGGCCACGAAAC
Source organism: Verrucomicrobiota bacterium (assembly GCA_005798925.1). Classification (GTDB taxonomy): domain Bacteria; phylum Verrucomicrobiota; class Verrucomicrobiia; order Opitutales; family UBA953; genus UBA953. The sequence goes on along the minus strand of SYID01000030.1, from coordinate 5,502 downwards.
TCGACCTGGACTCCCCGTTCCAACACACGGCCGAGGAACTGGCGAAGTCTTACCAACTGGAAAGCGCGGAGTGGCGCTGGACGCCCGAGCCGCGCAATTTCATCCTCCGCCTGCCCGACGAGAGCCCCCATACGGTGCTGCTCTGGCTGGTCGACGAGACGAAGCCCGACGCGAAACCGCGCTGGGTGATGATGGTCGCGGGCGACGAGTCCCCGCTCATCCAGGCGCATGAGGCCATGCCGGATGCTTCCCGGACGAGGATGATGCTCGTCTGCGGAGGCCTGATGCTCGGCCTGCTCATCCTGCTCATCGGCGGCGCGCTTTACTTCAGGCGGCGCAGCCTGCGGTTCTAAGCGAGCGTCGCCTCGACGAAACCGGCTCGCGCCTCGAAGTGCGGATTATGTCCGCTGTCCGGGAGCGTGACGACGTCCGCCTGCGGGAAGTGCGCGCGGATGGCCGCGATGTCCTCGTCGCGGACGTAGTTCGACTTGCCGCCGCGCAGGAAACGCGTCGGTCCGTGCCAGACCTCGCCGGTGGCCAGCGGATTGCCGAGGATCTCGGGCAAGGAGCGCGTGAGCGCCTCGCGGTTCACGGTCCAGCCCCAGCGGCCGGCGGCGTCCTGGCCGAGGTTGGTGAGGATGAACTGACGCATGCCCCACTCGGGCACCTGGGCGGCGAGCTTCTCCTCGGCGTCCTTGCGCGACTTCACCGACGCGAGGTCGAGGGCGTTCATGGCGGCGAACTCGACGCGCACGCGATCGGAATAGGCGCGCGGCGCGATGTCCACGACGGTGAGGCGCGCGACGAGGTCGGGCCGGTCCATCACGAGACGCATCGCCGCTTTGCCGCCCATGCTGTGGCCGACGAGGTGGACGGGGCCGAGCGCGAGACGGTCGAGCAGCGCGACGACGTCCGCGGCCAGCGCGGCGTAGGAACAATCGTCGCCCCACGGCGACGAACCGTGATTACGGAGGTCCGGCGCGAGCACGCGATGGCCGCGTTCGGCGAGCGCCACGCCGGCGGACTGCCAGTTGCGCGACGAACCGAGCAGGCCGTGCAGCACCACGAGAGGCGCGCCGGCGCCGCCGAGTTCGCGGACGATCAATGGAAGCGGGACTGGCACGGAGGGAGCCCAAGGTGGAGGCACCCCGCCCGAGGTCGAACCATTTTCCCGCCGAGGCTTGAACAACGTCCCCCTGAAACTATGACCGATGCATGCTCTCCCGCCTCGTCCCCCTGCTCGCCTGCGCCGCCTCGGCGTGCGCCGCCATCGAAGTCGTCAAGGTCCCCGGCGCCGAAGACCTGCACGAGCCCTTCAGCATCGCCTTCGACGCCCGGGGCGACGCCTACGGCGTCGAGTTCCAACCCGCCAACCGCGTCTTCAAATGGCACGGCGGCAAGATCGAGTATGTGTCGGGCGTGAAGTGGAACAGCACCGGCAAGGCCCCGAAGCTCCCGGCCCCGGCCAGGCGCCTCGACCTCGCTCCGGCGGTCTACGACGGCATGCACGACATCTCCATCGCCCCGGACGGCGCCATCTACCTCGCCGACAGTTTCCAGCACCGCATCGTCCGCCTCGACCCGCGGACGCACGTCGCGACGCTCTTCGCGGGCACGGGCAAGGCCGGCTTCGGCGGCGACGGCGGCCCCGCCGAGCAGGCGCAGTTCAACATCACCATGTGCGGCACGCTCAGCCCCGACGGCGCGTTCATGACGATCGCCGACATCGGCAACCATCGCGTGCGCCGCATCGACCTCAAGACCCGCGTGGTCACGACCCTCGCCGGCAACGGCAAGCGCGGCCTGCCCAAGGACGGCGACGACGCGCTCCAAGCCCCGATGGGCGACGTACGCGCGACCTGCGTGGCGCAGGACGGCACGGTCTACGCGCTGCTCCGGGGCGGCAACGCGCTCGTCGCGATCAAGGACGGCAAGCTCAGCGTGGTCGTGAACAAGGCCGGCAAGGCCGGTCCCGCCACCGACGGCCCGGCGGCCGACGCCACGATGCGCGGGCCGAAATACGTGACGATGGACGCCAAGGGCAACGTGCTCATCCTCGACACGGAGAACCATTGCCTACGCCTCTTCGACCCGATCAGGCGGACCATCCGCACGATCGTCGGCGACGGCAAGAAGGGCTCCGCGGTCGGCGCGGATTGGGCCGGCACGCAGCTCAATCGCCCGCATGGCGCCCGCATCGGACCCGACGGACGCCTCTACGTGACGGACACGGAAAACAACCGAATCCTCGTCGGTCCGGCCCCTTAAGCGGGGTCAGGCCCGTTGGACGGGGTTTTTGGGTTTGTCTCTTTCGTCACGGGGCGGTTGGTTCGGGGGTCACTTCACGCCGCAATGTCCTCGACCGGTTCCAGTCCTTCCCGCCGTCCTTTCGGCCCCCGCGCTTTCGTGGGAGCCCACACGGCCTTGGTCACCCCCTTCCTCGACGGAGCGGTGGCTTGGGATGACCTGAAGAAGCTGGTCGAATTCCAGATCCAGGAAGGGATCGACGGCCTCGTCGCCGTCGGCACCACGGGCGAGTCCCCCACCCTCGATTACGACGAGCATATCGAAGTCATCCGCCAGACGGTCGCGTTCGCCGCCGGCCGCGTCCCGGTCATGGCCGGCACGGGCTCCAACGCCACGACCGAAGCCCTCGACCTGACCCGGCGCGCCGACGAAGCCGGCGCCGACGCGTTCCTGCTCGTCGCCCCGTATTACAACAAGCCCAGCCAGGAGGGCCTGTTCCGCCACTTCGCGGTCCTCGCCGAGGCCACCGCCAAGCCGATCCTCCTCTACTCCATCCCCGGCCGCTGCGGCATCGAGATCACCGTCGAGACCACCCTGCGCCTCCGGAAGAAGTATCCGAACATCATCGGCATCAAAGAAGCCGGTGGCCAGGTCGAGAAGGCCGCGCGCCTCGTGCGCGAGTCCGATCCGGAATTCATCGTCCTCAGCGGCGACGACTCCCTGACCCTGCCCTTCGCCGAAGTCGGCGCCCAAGGCATCGTCTCCGTCGCGTCGAACCTCATCCCCGGCCCGGTGGCCAGGCTCGCCCGGCTCGCGCGCACGAGGCAGTTCGCCGAAGCCAAGGTCCTGCACGATAAGCTCGCCGAAATCTTCAAGACCCTCTTCGTCGAACCCAACCCGGTGCCCGTGAAGCATTGCATGATGCGCGCCGGCATCATCCGTTCGGACGAAGTCCGCCTGCCCCTCTGCGAGATGTCCGAGGCCAACCGCCTCCTCGTCGAGAAGGTCGCCGACGCCACCCTCGCCTCCCTCCGATGAGCCAGCCACTCCGCATCCTCCTTAACGGCGCCAAGGGCCGCATGGGCCTCGCCATCGCCCACGTGGCCGCCTCCGAGCAGGCCGTCATCGCCGCCGGCGTCGACCAGGGCGACGACCTCGCCGCGCACATCGGCGCGGCCGACGTGGTCATCGACTTCTCCTTCCACTCCGCGACCCTCGCCGTCGCGCGGCTCTGCGCCCAGCACAAGAAGCCGCTCGTGATCGGCACCACCGGCCACACCGCCGAAGAGAAGGCCGCGATCACCGCCGCCATCAAAGGCCTCCCGGTCGTCTGGGCCGGCAATTATTCCGTCGGCGTCACGCTCCTCAACGCGCTGGTCCGTCAGGCCGCCCGCTCGCTCGCCGACGCCGGCCGCTGGGACGTCGAGGTGCTCGAGATGCACCACCGCCTCAAGAAGGACGCGCCCTCCGGCACCGCCGAGACGCTCCTCAAGATCCTCCTCGAAGAGCGTAAGCTCGCGAAGGAAGCCCTCAAGCACGGCCGCGACGGCCTGGTCGGCGAACGCCCGCTCGACGAGATCGGCGTGCACGCGATCCGCGGCGGCGACGTCGTGGGCGACCACACCGTCCTCTTCGCCGCCGAAGGCGAACGCCTCGAACTCACGCACAAGGCCTCGAACCGCGAGATCTTCGCGCGGGGCGCCGTCCGCGCCGCCCGCTGGCTCAAGAGCCAGCCCGCCGGGCTGTATGGCATGGAAGATGTGCTTGGGCTGAAGTAACGGTCAGGGGACAAGCTGGCACGGTGACACGTGGGCAAGAGGACGATGCATCGTTGCCTTGGGTAGGGTCGGCTCTCCGAGCCGTCCGTTCGTCACGAGAGTTTCGCACCTCATCCGGCTCAAAGGCGGGCTCGGAGAGCCCACCCTACCCAATGCCCGCAGCATCATATCTGGCTACCGGTCTCCCTTTGAGTTCAACCCCTTGTCCACGTGTCACCGTGCCCACATGTCCCCTCGCTCGCGCGCGTTAGCGCCCGAGCGCGGCCTTCACCAACTGATCGGCGGTCGCGCCGGCGCCGAGCTTGGCCAGCGCGGCGCGCACGCCCTTGTCGGCGTCGGGCCCCTTGAAGCCGAGCGCGATGAGCGCGGCGACGGCGTCCGTCGCGGGCGTGGGCTGGGCGGACACGATCGTCGCGGCGGCCACCGGGGCGGCGCCGGGGCCTTCGAGTCCGACCTTGTCCTTGAGTTCCATGACGAGACGCTCGGCGGGCTGCTTGCCGACGCCCGGACACTGGGAAAGCAGCGCGACATCGCCGCGGATGATCGCATCGCGTAGGATCGGCAACGCGAGGCGGCTGAGGATATTCAGCGCCATCTTGGGACCGACGCCCGAGACCTTCTCGACGAGGAGCTTGAAGAACTCGCGTTCCTCGGCGACGGCGAAGCCGTACAAGGCCTGGCCGTCTTCGCGGAAGACGTGATGGATGAGCAGGAAGACCTCCGCGCCCAGCTTCGGCAGGCGCTCCGCGGTCGTGACCGGCACGTTGACCTCGTAGCCCACGCCCGACGATTCGATGACGACGCGCAGGACGCCGGCTTCGATGAGTTTGCCGCGGAGGGAGACGATCATGGCCAGATGAAAGCGGAAGCGGTCCGGGAGTTAAGCCCGAATCTCGATGATGAAACCCTTCAAGTAACGGCTCTCGGGGAAGTTCAGCAGCACGGGGTGGTCCGCCGGCTGGGAGGTGCGCTCCAGGATGACGGCCTCGCGACGGGCGTCCGACGCGGCGGCTTCGATGACCTCGAGATACATCTCTTCCGAGACGCGGTGCGAACAGGAATAGGTCGCCAGGATGCCGCCCGGGGCGAGCAGGCGGAGCGCGCGGAGGTTCAGCTCCTTGTAACCGCGGAGGGCGCCGTCGACGGCGTCCTTGCTGCGGGCGAAGGGCGGCGGATCGAGGACGATGAGGTCGAAGGAGGCTTCGCGGTGCTCGGTGAACCAGTCGAAGACGTTGGCGACTTCGAACGCGGCGCTGAGACCGTTGCGCTCGGCGGCCGAGCGGGCGGCGGCGATCGCGTCCTCGGACTGGTCGAGGCCGAGCACGCTGGTCGCGCCGGCCTTGGCGCAGGCGAGGCCGAAGCCGCCCTGGTTGCAGAAGGCGTCGAGCACGCGGCGGCCCTGGGCGAGCTTCGCGACATGCTGATGCTGGTCGAGCTGGTCGAGGTAGGTGCCGGTCTTCTGGCCGCCCATGAGGTC
>SYID01000230.1 GCA_005798925.1 Verrucomicrobiota bacterium | reverse complement strand
TCGGCGCGGGTCACGATGACCTCGCCCTCCACCTTGCTGTTGTAGCCGAAATCGGATTTGACCATGGTCGTTCGCCGCAAGTTAGGGTGCACCCTATGGGGGGCAAGCGGGAAGGGCTGAAAAAGCCGTTTTTATCGCATCTAATCGGGGTCGGTAGCGTGAAGAGGGGCTCGGGAGGGAGGCTTGCAACTAAACCATGCGGGGATTGTTCTAGTCACGTACCCCATGAAGATGCTGTTCGTCCTGCTGGCCGCCTTGCTTGCGGCCGCCACCTCCGCCCGCCCTCCCAACGTCGTGGTGATCTTCATCGATGACCTCGGCTATGGGGACATCGGGCCTTTCGGGGCGACCAAGCAGCGCACCCCTCACCTCGACCGGATGGCCAAAGAGGGCATGAAACTGACGAGCTTCTACGCCACCCCGGTCTGCTCGGTTTCCCGGGCCCAGATGATGACCGGCTGCTATGGCGCCCGCGTCTCCGTCCCAGGGGTCTATTTCCCAGGTCAGTCCGTGGGGTTAAATCCCTCTGAAGTAACTGTTGCCGAAAGACTTAAAGAAAAAGGTTATGTCACCCAGATGGTCGGGAAGTGGCACCTGGGCGATCAGCCCGAATTCCTGCCTACCCGGCAGGGTTTCGATCACTATTTCGGCATCCCCTACTCGAACGACATGTTTAAGAAGAGCGCCGAGACCAAGGTTCCTGTCGTCCCCCTCCTTCGCGATGAGAAGGTCGTCGAGCTGATGGACGGGGAGGGGCAGCGCCGCATGGTGGAGCTCTATACCAAGGAAGCCGTCGACTTCATCACCCGTAGCAAGGATCGGCCTTTCTATCTCTACTTCGCCCATAACGCCGTCCACACGCCGATCTGGCCCGGTGCCGCGTTCGCCGGTAAATCCCAGAACGGCCGTTTCGGCGATTGGGTCGAGGAAATGGATTGGAGCGTCGGCCAGGTGCTCGACGCGCTCCGCTCGCAGGGCCTCGACAAGGACACGCTCGTGGTCTTCACCTCCGACAACGGCCCTTGGCTGATCAAGGGCGCCGACGGCGGCAGCGCCGGTCCGCTCCGCGGCGGCAAGGGCTCGACGTGGGAGGGCGGCGTGCGCGTCCCTACGCTCGCCTGGTGGCCGGGCCGCGTGCCCGCCGGTTCCGTCAACGACGCCGTCGCCGCCACGATCGACCTCCTGCCGACCTTCGTCGCGCTCGCCGGCGGCGCCGTGCCCACGACGCCGGTCATCGACGGACGCGACATCACGCCGATCCTGCTCGGACAGTCCAAGGAGTCGGCGCGCGAAGCGCATTATTATTTCTCGGGCTACGACCTGCAGGCCGTCCGCCAAGGGCGCTGGAAGCTCGCCCTCGCGCCGCAGTCGGACGGACTGGGGAAGAACGCCGCCAAGACCGCGCCCGGCCTCCGTCTTTACGACCTCGACGCCGAGATCGGCGAGCAGACCGACGTCGCCGCGCGGCATCCGGAAGTCGTCGCGAAACTCAAGGCGCTCGCCGATAAGATGTCGGCGGAGATCGGCGGCAGGGCGCCGGCTGCGCGCCGACCCGCCGGCGAGGTGAAGGCCGCCAAGACGCTTTATCCCACGGCTGATGACACGCCCAAGGACGCGAAGAAGGACGACAAGAAGCCGGCGGGGAAGAAGGCCGCGGCCGCCAGGCTCGTCGCGCTGGCGCAGGCTAAGAACGGCGATGCGATCGCTTCGGCCGCGGCGCCGCAGGTCGGCCAGAAGGCCTTCACCGTCGCCGTCACCGTCGAGACCGCGCAACGCGACGCCGTGATCCTCGCGCAGGGCGGTCTGGTCGGTCACGCGCTTTATCTTAAAGGTGGCCGCGTCGCCTTCGCCGTGCGTCATGGCGCCGACGAAGTCGTCGAGATCCTTTCGCCCGCCGAGGTCAGAGGCTCCTTCGCCGTCACCGCCAGCCTCGCCGCCGACGGCGGGATGAAACTCGTCGTCGCCGGTCAGGAAGCCGTGACCGGCAAGGCCAAGGGCACGCTGCCACGTCAGCCGGCCGAGGATTTCTGCGTCGGTCATGACAACGGCAAGCCCGTCGGGCTCTACGGTGAGCTCAAGGCGTTGCAGGGCGCCGTCTCCGGCCTCAGCGTGACCACCCCATGATCCGTCGGCTCTGCCTCCTGTTCGTCTCGACCGCGCTTATCGCCGCCGAGCCGGTTCCGGTCTTCCATGGCGCCCGTCCCGGCGCCTTGGCGAAAGCGAAGGCCTTGGCCGCCGCGGGGGATGAATCCGCCAAGAAGGCGACGAAGAAACTCGTCGCCGACGCCGACAAGGCCTTGGCCGTGGTCCCGCCTTCGGTGATGCACAAGACGAAGGTCCCGCCCAGCGGCGACAAGCACGACTACATGAGCATCGCCCCTTATTTCTGGCCTGACCCGGCCACGAAGGACGGGCTGCCGTATCTCCGCAAGGACGGCAAGGTGAACCCCGAATCCCGCGACGAAGCCGCGAACGACACCCTGCGCGCGCGTCTGGTCGGCTCCTCCGTCGAGACGCTGGCCCTCGCCTATCATTTCACCGGCGAGGAGAAATACGCCGAGCACGCGGCCAAGATCCTGCGTGCCTGGTTCCTCGATCCGACGACCAGGATGTCGCCGCACTTTCGTTTCGCCCAGGCGATCCCCGGCGTGAACGACGGCCGCGGCACGGGCATCCTCGAGGCCCGCGGACTCGCCGACGCCGCCGATGCCGCCGCCTTGCTTCATGGTTCCAAGCATTGGTCCGCCGCCGACCGGCAGGCGCTCCTAGCCTGGGCGGCGGCCTATTTCGAATGGCTGACCACGAGCCAGAACGGCTTGGACGAGCGGGCCGCCAAGAACAACCATGGTACGTGGTATGACGTCCAGGCGGTCAAGTGGGCGCTGGTGCTCGACCGGAAGGACCAGGCCAAGGAAATCTGCGCCGAAGCGGCCTCGCGCCGCATCGGCGTGCAGATCCAGCCGGACGGCAAGCAGCCCCTGGAACTGGTCCGCACGGCCTCGTTCAGCTATTCCTGCTTCAATCTCCGCGCGCTCTCCGCGCTGGCCGGACTAGGCGAGCATGTCGGCATCGATCTCTGGAAGCATCGCTCCGCCGACGGCCGTTCCTTGGTGGTCGCGCTGGACTTCCTCGTGCCATACCTCGGGAAGGACCCCAAGCCTTGGACGATGCCGCAGATCCACGAGACCAACGACGACGACGTGCTTCCCGTCCTGCGCGCCGCGGCGCTCGCCACCGGCGACGCCCGCTACGAAGCGCTGCTGAAAGAGTATTCCGACCACCGCAGCAAGCGCCTGCAGCTCCTGGCTCCGCGATGAGGTCCGCGCCGTCCCTGTTCCTGCTCGTCGCCGCGGCCATCCTTGCGGCCGCTGGCCCGCGCCGTCCCAACGTGCTCGTCATCCTCGCCGACGACCTCGGCTATTCGGATCTCGGTTGCTATGGCGGCGAGATCCCGACGCCGAACCTCGACCGCCTCGCCCGGGCCGGGGCGCGTTTCGAGAAGGTCTATACGTCCGCGCGCTGCTGCCCGACGCGCGCGTCGCTCCTCACC